>CAZESO010000040.1:0-13166 GCA_964515325.1 uncultured Roseburia sp.
GCCACATTACTTAATGGCTCCCATTCCTTTAAGAAATCCATACAGCATTATGCACTTATATATTTACATAACTCTTCGTCCTCAACAATAGTCGTACATATCTCCTTACGATAATTGATTTCTTCTTGTGTCAATGTACATTCGATTATCTCTTCCTCTTCTTCCGCTAGTTCTTGACTATCTGCATTTTCCTCCTGGTTCTTTTTCGCTGTAGCTTCCTGTCCATCCATCAACTCAGGAATTAATTCTTTTCCAAGCTCTTCAAAATACTCTCTCAATAATTTCTTTGAATATTTGCCTGTTGGTATAATTCCCAGCTCATCATATGCCCATCTAACGCCTCTCTCCATAGATGAAATATTTTCATTTATTTCATACTCATATTTGATTTTGAATTTCCATTCACAATCCAAATAAAAAGTATATGAATACCATGCCTGTTCACCTGCATCTATAAATTCCTGTCTTAATCTTTCATTTATATCCCATAATTCTTGCAATCTGTCTAAATGCTCATCTTCATCCACACCAAATTCATCCTCAATAGAACCGCTTGAATGAACCTTACCGTCACTTGTATAAAAATAAAATCTTGCAGTACTTGCGTTTCCTGTATTTTCTGCATTCAACACAACCTTTTCCCACTCACAAGGTATCATCTCATCCAATTTATTAGCTATCTCACTGTAGTATTCTGTTAAGACTTCTTTGTTCATCATAATAGTTCTCCTTATTCTCCACAAAAGTTTTCATATGCTTCATCCAAAATTTCCTCAAACTCATGATAATCATCCCATGAACCTATAAACTCCATCGGCAAATCACATAAATCATTTATAACCCAATTACAATAATCACCAAAATAGCTGTCTGCATAATATTCTTCAACAAATGGAATAAGTTCTTCTGCAACATCACGACTTAAAAACTTTGTATCACAGTATTCAATCAAGTATTCTGTTCCTGTCATTTTCTCATCCTTTACCAGCTGCACACCTTCATTTTCCTTATGTTCATCAGCGATAAAGTCATGCTTTATAACCCATGTCAAAAAGAAACCGATATGATTTCCTGCATATAAGTTAATTTCCTCTCTCTGCTCATCTGTAAGTTCATCATCCGAAACCGAATGTAAATCACAATAAATTTCAAGTGCCTTTTCGTAATAATAATCAATTCTGTCAATTATAAATGTTTCTCTCATTTTTCTTCTCCTTCTAAATATCGCATTTATACCATGTAGTTTCATCACCAAAACCATACTTCTTCTCATTAATACGCCAGCCTTCGTCTGTAAGCTTAAATACAAACTGATGCTTCATATCTGTTCCATGACGAAATCTTGTTTCTATAACAGCCTTCTTTGCACTTTTCATTGTAAATACAATTTCACACTTTTTATCAATGTACTCATACTCCGCAGGACTTCCAAATGAACCTTTTGAGCTCTTTTTCAATAATTCTTCTGTACACTTATCTTTAGCAAGCTCTTTAAATCGACTTCTAAATTCCCCAAACATTTCCTTCTGTCCAGGACCTATAATATGTGCAGGAATTCCAAGCTTATACTTGTTTTCTTCCAATTTTCTATCCTTTGCATAAATCTCGTCTTCCAATTTATTTGACGCTCTTAAAAATTCTGTCAAAAATGGAATTAACTCATCTGCCATTTTCTCATACTTTTCAGGTGTATCAACAATGGTGATATTCATCCCATACTCTGACATTTCTTCTAACATCTTTTCTGGCAATTCTTTACCCTTTGCTTCCAAGTATCTTTGTAAAGCTTTGTACCAGCTATCATATGCTCTCATTTCTCCAAGTTCCTCATATATCCAGCCTGCCTCTAATTCAATATCTGAAAGCTTATCCTCTCTGTCATAATCAAATCTGACTTTAAATTTCCCTTCACTATCAAGTTCAAATGTAAATGAATACCATATATCTTCGCCGGATTCCTTACATTCCTGCCAATACTCCTTGTTCGCCTGCTCAAGTTCATTCCAAACTTTAGCAAATTTTTTTGCAGCTTCCTCATTGTAGATTTTTCTTGCAATCTCTGTCCAACGATGAGCTTCTTCATCACCTGCTACATAATAATAAAATGTTAAAAAGCTCTTCTTGCCATCTTCTCTGGCATACATAACTATTTTTTCCCACTTATGCGGAATGAGTTCGTCTAAACAATTTGCTATCTTACTGTAATATTCTATTCTTTTTTCCTGACTAATCATAATCTTCTCCTTTTGTATTTACTCTCATAATCGTGCAAATCCTTTATTTTCTATGCAACTTATGACCCAAGCACCCTCTGAAATTCTTCTGCAAGTCTTGTATATTCCTCCATATTGTCCTGCACAATACCCTTTTCATTCATCTCTCCCATTCTAGTAGCAAGCTCTGCAAGCTTTCTTGCCTTTTCAGGACCATACATCTGACTGTAAGCATTTACTATCGTTTCAAATTGGTTCATTGCATATACTTCTTCATCCTCGTCATCATCATCGTAGTCGTCATCATAGTCATCTTCATATCTTCCTCGACCTGGACGATATATAACACCCTCATCTTCCTCAAGTCTTATGGAATCATCAGAAGTTGCCATATGCACTTTAATATCTGTCATCAATTCAAGGACTACCTCATAACCATTTTCTATGGCTATATCTACTGGTGACTTGCCGTCCTCATTGACAACATTGTAGTCTGCTCCCTTCTTTATAAGCAGACGGGCCAATTCACAATCACCTTTTTTCAAAGCATAATATAACACTGAGTTTCCCTTTTCATTTCGTGCATTTATATCTGCCCCTGCCTTAATGAACATCTTTATAACATCTCTGTCACAACGACGGTCAGCGTGTATAATTAATGGCGTGTTTCCTTTATTATCAGCATGATCTAAATCCACACCTTTTTCCATGAAAAGTTCTGTGAACTCTTTCACATTATATGGGTCTTTTCTAAGCATTAACATAAATGGTGTCATACCTTCTTTACCCATTGGTTCATCAACATTATTCAATACTTTTATAATTTCATAGCTCCTCTCACCATCAAATTTTCTGTAATCTGAAAATACACTATGGGCAGCCGTTTCCTCTTCTGCATTACGGATACTTTCATCAGCATTTGCCTCAATAAGTGCTTTTACAGCTTCGACACATTGATTCATACATGCAAGATGTAGAGGTGTATTTCCTACCACGCTAGGCGAATCTGTTGTCAGATTCATATTTACGCCCATTTCCGCCATTTTCTTTATGGCAGAAAAGCTATCATTCTCTGCTGCCAGATGAATAGCTGCTTTTCCCTCATTATTCAGTTCTTCCATAGATTTTATACTGAAGTTATCAAATATCTTTGCAAATTTATCATAATCGCTTTCTTCATCAACCTGCTCCCCTATATAGCCTACAGTTAAACGCTGTTCAACTCGTCTGTCAGCAACAATATTAGCCATAGTGCGACCACCTACAATAGCTTCATCTATATCCACTCCCAATTCTTTTAGCTTTGGAAGTATCGTTGTATCATCCAATACTTTAGATAAACACATATCCCTAAGAGTTGTAACCTGTCTTCCCTCAACAATCGGCATACATAAATCATAGCCTTCTTCATAAAATATCTGCAATGCCGCGCAAGCTTCATCTCTTCCCCATAAAAGATCCTTCATTAGTTCCTTAGCATATACAAGCTCTGTGTCATCATCTTTATCTATTGCTCTAAGTATTTTTCTCGCAATAAGATGGACAAAGGTAGTTAGGTCATCATCTTTACCGCCCCACCAGTCTCTGGCAAATTCTTCCTTTATCTTAAAATAATCATCTATACTTAATGTTTTCTTATACAGGCACTTTTCTACCATCTTCCAATATGACTCTGATTCCATTTCCCTAGAATAGTCTGCCATACTTTTTCCTTCATTGTTTTTTATGTTAATATCTGCACCAGCCTCCATAAGAACATAAGCTGCTGCCTGATTCCATTTATTATCAAAAAGCGCCTTATTCAATGCTGTGTCACCATCATTATCCTGCATATTAATAAGGTCATGATTTTTAGTAAGAATCAGGGTTGCTGTAGTCTGCTTGTTTTCAACAGCATACATTAAGGCTGTATACCCCTTATTATCTGCCACCATTACCTCAGCACCATATTCCAGAAACATATTTATCATTGACATTGTATATTTCTTGCCTGTATTCTGCATAAGGCGTATTAATGGTGTAACTCCATCTGCGTCCTGCTTATTAATATCACATTTAAGCAATTTTGTTATCTCTATTCTCTGCTCCACTATTCCCATTTCGCTTGAATTAGAGTAATCAGAAACATATCTATAATACTCACTTGCTACAAAATGAAAACAGTTTCTTCCCTTATCATCACATAATGTTGTGTCCGCACCATGTTCCAGCAAAAGTTTAACCATCTTAAGATTTCCTGCATGGCATGCAAGATGAAGAGGTGTTATTCCTTTGTGAGATTCTGTATAATCACCTTTCCCCTCTGCTCCCCTTACATCAGGATTAACTCCTTTTTCAAGAAGTATTTTTACTGCATCATAATAATTATGAGTTACCAGCTGATGGAATATTGTAAGACCATAATAGCCAACAACCTGCGCTGCATTTGCTGAAATACTATTTGTGTGCTCACAAATCTTATTATTTAATTCTTCACTAACAGATGTATCCATTCCACCTCTTGATGGAATCCACCATTTATGAAAGCTATTCATGTTTCTGTCAATTGTGTAATGAAATTTTTCTGCCTCTTTGATTTCTTCCTGTGTCAATTCTATCTTTTCTACTGTTTCCATAATTTATCCTTTCCTACTCTTCTGCTCCTGCTTCTATAAGCATTTCTACAATTGCCGGATTCTTACCTTCAACAGCATACTCTAATGCTGTTTTCCCCCACATATCTGTACAGCTGACATCAGCTCCTGCCTCCAATAATATCTCAACAATATCAATATTTCCTTTTTCATATTCCTGTGATTTTACGGCACTTATCAATGGTGTTTCCCCATACTTATTTCTGCAATTAATGTCAGCTCCGTTTTTTATCAATACGCCCACAATATGCATTTTTCTATGCATTGTAGCTATATGAAGCAAGCTCTGTCCATTGTTGTCTGTTCTATTTGGATTTGCCCCTGCCTTAATCAATAACTCTGTTATGTATAAATTATTTCCTTTAACTGCAATGTACAAAGGTGTTTCCCCTGTATCATTTATAGCATCTATCTCTATATTCTCATTTTGAAGCATTCGCTTTACAACTTCGCTGTGTCCATTGTAACAAGACTGGTGAAGAGCTGTATTTCCATAAGAATCTTTTTTGTTAACATCCTCAATTGTGTTTTGAACCATTTGGGCAAGACCTGTAATATTGGCATAATCAACCGCTGTTCTTCCCTCATTATCTGCAAGAGACACATCTCCACCAAGCTCCTTCAAATATTTCACTGCCTCAGTCTTTCCTGCATTAACACCATAAATAATAACACTCTTTCCGTCATTATCGGTTGCGTTCATATCTGCTCCTGCATCAATCAACATTTTTATAATCTCTTTACTACCTGTTGATATTGCAAGATGGAGAGGTGTAACGCCTCTGTTTGACATAATATCTACATCCGCACCATATTCAAGCAACATTTTAACAATATCCCTCGTTCCCTTGCTACATGCATAATGTAATGGTGCAAAACCATCATTATCCTTACGATTAACATTTATGTCGCCCTTTTTTAAGAATGTAGCGACCATTCCCTTTTGTCCACTTTGACAAGCTTTAAAAAACAAATTATCCTTCTGCATAATAACTATCTCCTTTTATATCATTTTACTACAATATCTCGTTTTAATCTATAGTATTTACTAGGTCTATGTGCATCGCCTGATGTCATTCTGTGTGTTTCTTCTATCATTGGCGCTACTTTCCTGCGAAATCCGGTCTTATATAATGTTTTATCAAGAAGTATTTCATATACCTTCTGGAGCTGCGGTAAAGTAAATTCCTCCGGAAGAAATTCAAAGGCTATCTTTGTATAATCAACCTTATTCTTAATTCTTTCTCTACCATACTCAATAATTTTCTTATGGTCAAACGCAAGCTGTATATCCGAATTTAACAATTCGTTGACATCATATAACGCTGCCGAAACAGTTCTTTTCCCAGCCATAAGATTGATACTATCATAGGGTGCAAGGGACAGATATGATACTGAAATAATTCTCATCCTTGGATCCCTTTCCACCTCGCCCCATGTATAAAGCTGTTCAAAATACATCTCCTGAAGCCCTGTTTCTTCAGCAATTCCTCTCATAATTGCCTTTTCCAATGTCTCATTTACTCCTACAAAAACCCCTGGCAGAGAAAGCATATTTTTATATGGATGTTCGCCGCGTTCTATTAACACTATTTTCAATTTATTATCCTCAATGGTAAAAACCAGTAAATCCACTGCCACGGATGGTTTCCTATATTGACTTTCATCATATCCTTCTAAATATTCCTTTTCTGTTATCATATTAAACCTCCTCTCACTTAGTATCATCATTAATCTTTCTTTTTATATGATAGTACATTTACAATACTAAGTCAAGCGTTAATTTAAAATAACTTTTCTTTTTCTAAAAACAAAAAACTCCATACTATTCAGCACAGAGTTTTCCTTTTATACTTATTTGATGTTTTTATTCATTAGTTACCTTGCGATACATAAAATAACAAAATTCCATTTCCTTCGTGCTAAAATCTCTTTTAGAAAACGCTGCCGCTTTCACTATATCCATATATCTGTCCCATTCATATGATGGGATGTTAGGATAGTTTTTCTTCAAAAGCTCCCCATAGTTTTCATCTGTAAAATTACCTTTAAATGCTACATTTGTAAGACGAATTTTCTTGTACAGTCTTCGATTTATAACCTTAATTGCTCTTAATGTATGCTTATTATTTATATACCACATCAAAGCCTTATAATATTTTTCTTTTATTTTAAAATACACAAAAATAAGTATTCCTATAACAATCACAGCGTAACCGAGGAACTTCATAAATGCTTCTACTTTTTCATCATCATCTCCATAATAATTTGTTTCTTCAGGATTCTCACCATATATAATAACACCATCTTTTTCATAGCTTGGTATTTCATTATTTGATTTAGTACTCTTTGGTTTTGTTGTAGTTTTTTCTGAAGTTGTCGGCTGTTGCTTTGTTGTTTCTACTTCATTTTTATCAGTTGTTGTCGGATTCGTCGGCTCAGTCGAATTAGTTGGATTTACGTTTGGCGACGTTGTCGGATTATTAATTCCCCCACTATTTGATGTTTGCCTTTCACTTGTTTCGCTCTGTATAACTGATTCATTAAATCCTTTTGTCACTTCATAAGGCACCCAGCCTACACCATTTAAATATATTTCAACCCATGCATGAGCATCACTATCCTTAACTAAAGCTTCATATCCATCAGATGTTTCATCAAAGGAAGCTTTAGTCACAATATATCCTGTAGCTAGTCTGGCTGGAACATTCATTGCTCGCAATATCATAACTGATGCACTTGCATAATGCTTACAATAACCCTTTTTACTTTCTCCAAGAAAATACTCTATTGGGTCTGTATCACTTGGAAGTTCAGGTAAATTCATACTATAAATAGTATTTTTTTGCATCCATTTTGCTACCAAATAAGCTTTATCAAGACGATTTTGATTTTCGCTGTCAGTTTGAGACTTCAAAGATGCATCTGCATTCAATTCGTCAGCAATAGCTCTCACATTATCCATATCAGCCGGAACATCAATGTAGTTCTGCATAACATATTTTTCATACCAAGTTTCCCACTCATATACAGATGCATTCCCAAATGTTCCCAATCTTTCTTCATATCGTCCTTCAAATCTCCACATATCAAAATTTAATTCTTCATCACTCTTTTTCTTTGTATAAATATTCTCTCCTTCTACATTAACAGAAGCTTCATCTTCATTAAAAAAATATGGTACAAATGCTTTTTTTGTTTTCAAGTCTTCATATACAATAGTTGTTGAATTTGCAAATCCTGCTTCCTCCAAACTGTCCGCACTATATTTTTTCTCAATTTTACTTACTCCTAATGTAGCTATACTTTCAGATATTTCATCAACATCATACCCCTTATTTTCACAGGCATTTTCAAAATTTTTGGTATCTGTTTTCCACACGCCATCCTTATACACATTTCCATAGAAACCTCTCAAATACATATTTTCATATGGCTTTTCACTAACTACCACATTTAACACTGTAACCTGTTTATAGCTTGGTTTTTTATTTGTTATTTTCTCTTCCTCTGAGCTATCACCATTTCCAAACTCAAACGAAGTGTCCCAATCAAAGAAATTTTCAAAGGATAAAGTCTTAACTTTTTCTATTATTTCAACATGAAATTTTTTCACTTCATCCGCATAATCCACTGCATTCTCTGCTGATGACATTCCCACAATACCAATAATTATGCATAATACTAATGCACAAACACCAACAATCGCCCACGAAAAAATTTGTACATATCCAGACGATATCCCTCTACTTTTCGACATCAAACTAACATCTGCTTTTTTCCATCTGTCTGCGTTGGACATTAAAACACCAACAAACATTAAGATTAATCCCCATATTTCAGGTGAATACCCTACCAATAATTCCAGTACCAAAAAAGCAATTGGTACTACCACCATCACAAGTCTGTTTTTCACTACTTTTGAAATCCATAAGAATATAACTAATATTGCCAACATTACAAAATCTAATATATCAGGAATATCCATTAAACTTCCGCCATAAGTTGCTAACGTTGTTCCATAATACTCATTCCAATCTTTTACATATATTGATATTATCTTCGAGGCACCGGAATTTAAAATCACCATATTATCACCGGAAAAAGTATAAAGTACAAAAAGAATAACACTCAAAACCAGCACGCCCAAACGTACCAATGTTTCTAATCTCTTTCCAAAATAAGCCGCAGCCTCCATTGCACCACTAATCAATGCTGCAACTAATATCATCAAAACAAAATTAGAACCACCATATTCTCCCCAATAATACACATCCGATAAAATAATTTTTGCAGCCTGCATAAAAATAAGCGCACAAACCACATCAAGAATAAGCTCTGACAAAAATGTCATCCTATTCTCAATAACCAAAGTTTTTGTTCGATTGTATCCAATGGATTGTTCCCATCTTATTTTTTGCTTCTCTTTCACAACTTTACCCTATCCTGTACTTACAATAATATTTCTATAGAACCTAAAGTATCCTCAATATTCTTTTCCGAGAATTTTGCAAGAACCTCATCTTCTTTTTTCAATAATAAATCTTTATCTAATGAAAGCATCCATACATATGGTTCTCTCTTATATTTTTCCTTATAAATTTCGACTATATTAGTCGGTGCAGTCTCCCATTTTATTTGCATTAACATCCCCATAAAATAAAACAGACTTTCTTCATCATCCACTCGTACTCGCTTAATATCCATTTCTCTTGCATCATACCAGGCTATATAATGGGGACAGCCTGCATCCATAATCGAAAACGATATACTTACAGCGATTTCCATAAACGCTAGAGCCTTTTCTTTTAATTTTGTATTCTTCTTATGTCCAAAATCCAAACACAATATTACAGGGCATGCCTTTGGAAGCGAATGTTCCTTTACCATAATTTCATCCTGCTTTGCGGACAATTTCCAATGAACATTTTGAATTCTATCACCTTTTTGATATTCCCTAACTTCAAATAATTCACTATTATCATATCCCGGCATATTTTCATCGTACACATCTGCTTCACCGTAGAAATTCTTTGTTGCTAAAGTCAATCTGACCGAAACATCATGTACCTGTGGCATAACCTGAACATTTTCAATACTCTTTACATTAATATCTTTATATAACAAGCCTGTCCAATCATATACTCTTATTCTTTTAAGTGAAATCCTATAATTTCCTGTCCCCGGAAAAATTATACTTTTAATAAATATATTTTCCCCTGCTGAAACTTCCGGTAATTTCATCCATGACCAGTTCTTATATCCTCTTACCGTATCTTCTACAATTATAAATGCCTTCATTCTAGTAACAGGTATACGTGTTTTATTTCTAATTTTTATTTTTACAAGATTTTCTTTTTCTGCTTCCGAAATACCAATAGGAACATCTATGCTTCCTGAAATTGTAATTCTTCTAAATAACAGCCATAAAAAGGACAGCACAAAAAGTGTTACTTCCATATATGCAAGTAACACCATTGACTCGTTTCTATACATTAACGCCATATAGGCAGTTACAACTATCAACCCGAATAAATTAACAAAACTAAACACTATACTCCGCCTTCTTCATATAAGATGCTGGCTGTTTCACCTGTGAAAGTATTTCTTCCAAAACTGCAGTTTCTGAAACATGCGCAACTCTTGCTTTTGTATTTAATACGATTCTATGTTTTGCCACATCCATAAACACTTCTACAATATCTTCCGGTAAAACATAATTTCTTCCTTGTACATATGCCCAGGCTTTCGCCATTTTAGCACAAGCTATTGAGCCTCTTGGACTAAGCCCTAAATCCACATATGTATGCTCTCTTGTTGCCTTTGACAACATAGCAATATATGTGAAAAGCTTATCATCCATATGCATATCCTCTACCAATTGTTTCATTTTTGTCAATTGTTCCAAGCTAAGTACCGGCTGTACATCATATACATTTGCAGAACTCTTTCCTTTAAGAATATCCACTTCATCTCTCAGTTCAGGGTATCCCATACTCATACATATCATAAATCTGTCGAGCTGTGACTCAGGTAAAAGCTGTGTTCCGGCACTGCCTTTAGGATTCTGTGTTGCCATTACTATAAATGGTTCAGGTACTTTTCTACTCTTTCCATCCACAGTAACCATTCCCTCTTCCATAACCTCCAACAATGCCGACTGTGTCTTTGGAGATGTTCTATTTATCTCATCTGCCAAAAACAAATTACACATAATAGCACCCTGATGATACACAAATTTACCGGTTTCCTTCTGATACATATTAAATCCAATAATATCTGCCGGCATAACATCCGGTGTAAACTGCATTCTATGATTCACAAGTGAAAGTGCTTTTGAAAATGCCATTGCAAGCGTGGTTTTTCCAACTCCCGGTACATCTTCAATCAAAATATGACCTCCTGCCAAAATTGCAGCAAAAGCCTTACTAATACAGTCATCCTTTCCTGTAACCGCTTTCTTCACTTCGTTTAATACTTTTTCTACTGATTCGTTCATACTCATAATAATTCCCCATCTTTTTCTCGCATATTTTAGCCGATTAATATTCTACCACATCTGCAAAAGCTATTCAAGTTAATATAAATTATATTGTATTAATAATCTTACTTCCATTCTTAGACTTAACAATCTCCAATTTTGTAGGAATATTATCCTTTAACAATTGTACATGTGATATAATTCCCACAACGCCATTTGCCTTCTGTATTCCCATCAAAATGTCCATTGCATCTTCTATAGAATTTTGGTCTAAGGAACCAAAACCTTCATCAATAAACATTGCATCTAACTGCACTCCACTTCTTTTTGCAACAGTGGACAAGCCTATTGATAAGGCTAATGATACTAGGAATTTTTCTCCTCCTGAAAGGGTTTTTACACTTCTGCCTTCTTCAATTCCTACAAAACTATCATATACATAAAGTTCAAGTCCTTTTTTATTACTTCCCTTTGCCTTTTCATCAGTCCTGTAAAGACGATATCTTCCTCCATGAACCTTTTCAAGCATCCTATTTGCTGCTGAAACCACAGATGAAAACATAATTCCTAATACATATCTCTGCAATCCTATACCTGTATCACCTCGTAAAGATTTCGCAAAATTCCAATCAGCTTCTGCTTCATTCCAACTATTTTCATATTCATTATTCATTGATATCAACTCATTCACTCTTTTCTTCTTACCATCAAGAATAACCTCGTACTTAGTCTTTGATTCAGTATATTGCTTTTTCTTATATTCAATTTCTTCTAAAGCTTTATTGCAAGCTTCCATATCAAGCTTCTGTTCTTCTTCATCTAAATATTTCTTAAGATTCTCAACACATTCTTTGTATTTATCCTCTGATTTTGCTTTCTCAATAGTTGCATTTTTTAATTTGCCTTCATAATCAGCCTGATTTTGCTTTCCTTTATTTAAAACATCCAAAGCCTGCTCAAGATTAATTTCATATTCACGAATCAGTTTTTTATTCTGTTTAATAAGTTTTTCCAAATCCGCGATAGTTCCAACATTTGGCAATAACTGACCTTTTGCATGTTCCAATTCCTGTTCTGCCAACATAAACTTTCCATTCTGCTCGTTACATGCTTTTTCACACTCAGTTAATTCTTTTTGATATTTATCCACCAAATTCTTTTTCTGTTCAAATAATTTTTCATATTTTTCGGCTTCTTCTTTCTTTAAATCCACATCAACCTTAGATACATTTCTGTTTGTAAAAACAGCTTTTTCAGGATGTTGTTTACTTCCACATACAGGACAAGGCATTCCTTCTTTTAATTCTTTAGCAAGTCCTCCTACAATTCCATCCACATATGCAGCCATAAGTTCGGCATACTGTTCATTTTCTTGTTTAACAATATTCCCTAATTGAAGTTGTTCTTCTTTCGCCTGTTCCACTTGCTTATTCTTGAACTTTAAGGTTTCTCCACATTCTTTAAGAAGCTTTTCCTCCCTTTCAAGCTTCTTTAATAATTGTTCAAAACTTTCATAATAATTTCTCTTATCTTCAAGTCTTGTTACTTCTACCTTCACCTGCTCTATATTCGCTTTTTCTTTATTAAGCTCATCGTATTTTACCTGGGCATTTGTAACGTTTTTTTGTGCCTCTTCTATTTCAACTTCTATCTGCTTTACATTTATCTTTCTTGTTTCAACATCTCTTAAACTATCTTCTTCCTGTAGCAATAGATTTTTTACCTTATCATATTTTTCTTTTCTTATATCATATTGCTCTAACTCATAAGTCTTAATTAATTCTTCTAATTTCTTCTGAATACATTCAATGCTTTCAACATACTCATCTACTGTACTAC
>CAZESO010000041.1:0-13094 GCA_964515325.1 uncultured Roseburia sp.
GAGTCATCTTCTGAATTGTTTGATAATATGTATGTAATAATGCCGGCAATAATTATGGCAAAGGTTAATATATGTTTTTTTGTTATGTTTATGTACATGAGTTACCTCCTGAAATATGTTTATATTTGACTTCGCGATGTCGTTTGATATATGGAGTATGAACAGAAAATAAGGTTTTATACAAAAGAAATTGATTAACAGAAACTTTTTTTCTTGTAACTCATACTTTATTTATGTATAATGTTTTTAGTGACAGACTCAGGAGTGTGTATTTTGCATTGCTCCAGAAGAGAGGATTATATGAAGAAGTTTAGTGAAATTTTAAGTTCGGATATGCCAATTGGAATGTTTGATTCAGGTGTTGGCGGATTAAGTGTTGCAAGAGAGATTATGCGACAGCTTCCAAACGAAAAGATAGTATATTTCGGAGATACAGCAAGAGTTCCTTATGGTAGTAAATCAAAGGATACAATTTTAAGATATAGCAGACAGATAATTAGATTTTTGAAGACAAAGAATGTTAAGGCAATTGTTATTGCGTGCAATACAGCCAGCGCATTTGCTCTTGAAGAGATAAAGGAAGAGATAGAGCTTCCAATAATCGGTGTAATTAAGCCGGGAGCGAAGACTGCGGTTGAGAATACTGTTAATAAAAGGATTGGTGTTATAGGTACTGAGGGTACAATTAAAAGCGCCATTTATGAAGAATTTATACATAAATTAGACAAAGATGTGCAGGTGTATGGCAAGGCATGTCCTCTTTTTGTGCCATTGGTGGAGGAAGGCTGGCTTCATGATGAGGTTACGGATATTGTTGTGAAGAGATATTTAACTGAGCTTATGGACAAAGACATTGATACACTGATTATGGGATGTACTCATTATCCACTTCTTAGAAATACAATCGGTAAGATAATGGGTGAGGGAGTTAATCTTGTAAATCCTGCATATGAAACGGCAGTAGGTTTATTTGAAATGCTTAAAAAGCATAATCTTAATTCTAAGTCGGAGATTAATTGTTGCAGTGAAATGTATGATTTCTATGTAAGTGATGCACCGGATAAATTTAAGAAATTTGCAGATTCTGTATTATCCTTTGAGATAAGCAATGTGTCTAAGATAAACATTGAAGAATACTAGAGTGGTGGTTATTTATGAGAGATTTTGGATTAAAAGATAAGGTAATTGTTGAGGTTAAAGGAACTCAGACTGTTGGTGATATGAGTGATACTATGGAGGTTGTCACTCCGGGAACCTACAATTATAAGAATGGAATATGTTATGTATTGTATCAGGAATACAATGAAGAAACTAAGCAACCGATTAAGAATATGATAAAGGTTACCGATGACAGCGTTGAGCTTGTGAAACGAGGCGAATATAATGTTAATATGGTCTTTGGAGGAGAAGGGGAGAACTTATCCTATTACAATACACCATATGGCCAGATATTAATTGGTATTATTACTGAGTCAATAAAGATAAATGGAGATGATGATAAGGTAGTTATCAGTATAGAGTATAAATTGACTATGAATGGTGAACATGCTTCGGATAATAGGATAGAAATAACGGTGAAGAATTAAAAGTTGCTACATTAAGCATTTTATGCTTAGTGTAGCAACTTTTTTTGTGATATTAAAATTTAAATTTGGAACTATCGAATGAAAAATTGGGGTATTTTTGGGGTGAAATTTAGAACTATCGAAGGTTTTTATTTGTTTTTTTATATGATATAATTGAAATGAAGTATGCTTTATTAGGTAGGTACAGAAGATGGAAATAAAAATAGCTATATTAGATGATGAAGAATTACATAGAGATAATATAAGAAAAATTGTTGAAGAATATGAAAATATAACAATAGATGAATATTCTAAATCATCACAGTTACTTGAGAGTGATGAGGATTATGATATTTTACTGGTAGATATGGAACTACAGACAAAAGATGAAGGTATCAAAACAGTAATGTCTTATAGAGAACAAGGCAGAGAGGCTCTTGTGATATTCGTTACAAGTCATGATGAATTAAGTAGAGATGGGTATAAGGTTAATGCATTTAGATATGTATATAAGCCTGAATTAGATAAAGAATTGAGAGAAGCCTTGCAAGGGGCAATAAGGTATGTTGAAGAAAATGTGTTATTACAGGTGTCAATATTAGGTGAGACCAAGGCTGAAATACGAGTAAAAGATATAGTTTATTTTGAGACATTTGGAAGAAATGTGAAGATGCATTTAAGGCATAATGAGTATGTTATTAGTGAAAAAATATCGGAACTTTATAGGAGGTTGTATGATAAAGGATTTGTTATTTCTCACAAATCATATTTGGTAAATTTGGACAGAATTGCGGGCTTTACGAATAGTAAAGTATTACTAAAAAATGGAGATACAATAAAATTGTCCAGAGCATACAAAGAAGATGCGGAAGAAAAATTTTGGAATTGGAAATTAAGAAACGATATATAGGAGTTGAGGATATGTTGGCTAATTGTGTGATTTACACTTTGGAAGTTGTAAAATATTACTTAATAATGAAGAATTTTTTAGGTTTTAAAATAAGAAAAAATTGGATATTAAGTGTGGTAGGTGCAATTGTAATAATTGCATTTTCAGGATATATAACAACAACAAAAGATAATCCTTTACTAATGTTTTGGATATATATATTTATTGAGATGTTTATATTAGTTAGAGAAAAATATATAACTATTGTATTATCAACTTTTTGGTTAATGTTTATAGTTGGTATGTTGGATGGTATGTTTATAGTAGTGACAGAATTTGTTACATATAAAATGGGATTATCAGATTTGATAATTGAGAGTATAGCAGTGTGTTTTACAACTATGTTTTTAATGCTATTAGTTTGGGTAATAAAACAAAGAGTGAAAAATAGTGTTGTTAATATTTCAAAAACATATTATATATATTTTACAATATTAGCTGTTGCTGAAGGTATCCTTACATATGTATTAGAGCGCTCTTTTTTTAATGAAACAGGAGTAAAAGCATTGGTTTTGATTTTTATTTGTACAGTGGTAATGCTGATTAATCTTATAATAGTGATGGCGTTGGCAGTTTCTAATGATGGCTATAAAGAAAGAGATGAATTAAATAAAAAGTATTTAAAGATACAATCTGAGAATTACCTATATATAAAGAAAAAAAACGAAGATACTAGAAAATTTCGACATGATATAAATAATCATATAATAACAATTAAACAGTTGTTAATGCAAAAAAAATTGGATGAACTAGAAGCTTATTTAAAGAGTATAGAAGACAATATACATATTAATGATAACAGAGTAACAGTTAATAATGGAGTGGTAGATGCGGTTTTAAATCAAACATTGTATGATGCTGAAAAGAATAATGTGGATATTGATATAGAGGGGGAATTGTATGAGGAATGCTTTATTGAGCCTTATGATTTATGTGTTATATTCGCAAATCTAATGAAAAATGCAATAGAGGCAGCAAAGGAAAGTAATGACAAAAAGATACAAATAAAAATTGTGAGAGAAAAAGAGGGGATAGAAATTAGAGCAAATAACAGCTATAAAGGGCAAAGAGAAAAAATGGATGGAAAGTATGTGTCTTCCAAAAAAGATAAGGTTAATCATGGTTATGGTTTGAAGAATATAGAAGACAGTTTGATGAAATATAAGGGACGAATGGAAATTAAAGAGGAGGAAAAGAGATTTCATATAAATATTTTTATTCCTTGGCAAAAATAATATCTTGAGGATATTTGCATTTCACGCAACTAAAATGCATCTTGTGCAAGTTTAGTTGATTATATTTTGATAAAGTGATATAAAAAAGCTACCTAGGAAAACTTTAGTGCGTACGGAAAGGATAAAGGAGTGTTTATCTTAACGGGTGGCATATTTGAATGGCTATTCAAATGGTTTAAATAATTTACTAAAATGCGATAAAGCAAGTAACAGGAGGATTAATAATGACAATTAAAACAAAGAAATTAATAGCAACAGTATTAATGTGCTGTATGCTATTTGCAACAACTGCATATGCAGGTGTGTGGGGAACAGTTACTACAAAGGGTTATACGGGGTTTACAACAGCTCAAAAGGTGACTATTGATAATAGTGCGACTATTAAGATTTCGCAAGGTGCGATAGAAAATAAATGTGAATTAAATATTATGATGATGTATGGTTAATTGCCATACATCATCACAATAAAAGATAGGAGTGAAGGCAAATGAGAAAAATAGTAGCATTAATTAGTATTGTATGTATATTGGCAACAGGATGTATGCCAACAAGTGAAGCAGAAAAACAGGAAAAAGAAACAGGAAAAGAAAAGGTTAATTATACTAAAATAGAAGATATGGATTTCTCTTCAAGTCATATAAATGGTGTGTTGAGAGAAAACTTTATAATAGATGCGGATATACCGGTTGCTATTCCAGCTGAATGTGGAACATATGAATTGTCTAATAAGGTTGTGGATAAATCACAGGAGGAGTATGAGAAGGAGTTAGCTAAGCTTATAAATGAATATTATAATGAAAATATAGCAATTGTAGATGATGGAGTAACAACCATAGATGAGGAAATACCTAATTGTTTTTATAATGGCAATATGGGTGATTTTCAAAAGGGGAATTATAATGATTATAATTCTATGCACCAAAAGATAAATATTATAGCAAAAAATTTTTATGAATACGGACTTGAATATGACAAAGCGTTTGTAGATGGTGTGGTTAATGAGTTTTTACAGCATTTTGAATCAGTAGTTCCGGATGGTATGAATGGTGATTATGAATGTGTACATATAGATGATGAGTATTGGGAGTATTTGGAAGGAAAATACACACAAGAGGAAATGGAATCTATTTTTGATAAGACAGATATGGAATTTTATGCTGTAAGCATGTATTCGGAGATAGAGGAAGGATTGTATTTTAAGGCACATTCTCCGATAAGTTATAATCACATTAGTGGTGAAATTCTAGATGAAGTAACAAATATTGAAGAGGGAAATGTTCTTCAAAGTCATAGACCACAGTGGCTTCAGATGATTATTAGTGAAGAGGGAGAAGTATTGTCGGTTAGATTTAATGATTATTATGTTGTTGGAGATAAAATTACAACAGAGTCGATAATTGGAGTTAAGGAGGCTTTGCAATTATTTTATAATGAGTATGAAGGAATTATCTTAGATAATGAAGTTATAGTTAAAGCAATCACATTGGAATACATGGTTAGACTTGATGATGAATTGGGTGAGAATGGATTTAGAAATGCATATCTTGAGCCAGTATGGGTATTTAGATTTGATAGTGAATTGGAGCGTTTTGGATTGATGGAAAGGACATATGCGTTTTCAGCTGTAGATGGGACACTATTACTGGGAAAAAATGATGCATATTAAAGAAAGGATAGGGATATGAATTTATGTAGAGCATTTACTACAATTCTTGGTAGGGCAACTAAGTCTAAAGCATTTATTTCATCTGTGATTATGATAATTGTATTTAGGATAATGGGATTTTTGCCTGAGATGTTAACCAGAATGAATATATATCAGGGACACATATATATAGGGGGAGATACATTACTTTGGTATGATATATTGGGAATATCGTTTTTTGCGTTAATTATTATGATAGTACCTGTAATACCTTATAGCAGTTCGTTTTGTGATGATTATAAATCAAATTATTTAACACAATTACTTATGAATATGGGTAAAGGAAAGTATTGTACCATAACAGTGTTGTCATGCGCAATTAGTTCATTTTTGTGTGTATTTATAGGTGATGCCATACTTGTTATAGGGCTCTCGTGTATAATGCCTCTTTATGATATTAATAATTATACAACGATGCAGGCAGTTGTTCTTATGTTGCTTAAATTGATTATGTTGGGATTACAAGGTGCATTTCATGGTGTTGTGACTATGATTTTGTCCGTATTTACATTGAATAAGTTCATAATATATACATCACCAATAATATTATACTTTTTCTTTATGTGCATTGGAGAAAATCTTTTACATATTCCGCAAGAAATAAATCCATCATTTATATATAAGGGCTTTATATTTGGTGAGGGGGCAGAAATTAAAAGCGTATTGTATGCATTGATTTATTTTTTATTTGTAATGTTTGTTGCCATAAGAGTTTTGGACAAGAAGATAGAGAGGTGTTATTAATGGTTGAATTCAGACTTGCAAAAGCGGATTTTCTAAGGACTATTAAGAATCCAAAAACATGGGTGGTGTTGTTATTATGCTATTTCTTTTTTTGGAATGAAACGGTTACATTAAGAGCGTTAGGTGAAGCTAATCAAATGGGAGTAGCACCTTATGTATATCCTATATTTATGACAGATTGGCGAAGTAGAATGTATGCGCTGGTACTTGTTTTGTTAATGTTGGGTGAAGCACCTTATTATAATGGAGCAGAAGTGTTTACGAGTATGAGAATAAGCACATTAAAATGGTTTATAAGTAAGGTTGTTTACATTTTTATGGTATCAATATTTTTTCAGGTATTTATGATGATTATATCTGTTGTTGCATGCTTGCCATATGTTGGGTTTAGTGCGGAGTGGGGCGATATAATAACAACATATATTAATTCAATACAAGGAGCAATATCTGCCACAGGAATTGTGAAAACTAAAAGTATAATGTCGTTGGAACCACAGGTTGCAATGGTTCAAGAGTTTGTTCTTATGGTGCTTACAAGTGTATTACTTGCTCTTATAATATTTATTATTAATGCAACATTAAAAAATATAGTTGGAACAATTTTAATTGGGAGTGTGGTAATAATTGACTTATATTTAAATGAGTTTGCATCTCGAGATTTAATGAAATGGGATATTAGTTATTTTCTTCCATCTACATGGGTGGATATGAATACATTTGCCGTTGTGGATTGGTTGAGTTTTGAAAAGTGTACATTGTATTTAACTCTGATAATAGTAGCATTAATAACAGTTGGATGTGTTTTGGTTAAGAAAAAAATAATCCGTCCCATAGTAAAAGTGTAAAGGAGCGTTGAGATGTCTGAGATTAATTATATAATAGAAGTAAAAAATGCAGTAAAGCAATATAGGGAAACATTAGCACTTAATGATGTGTCTATTAATTTTGAGAAAAACAAGATTACTGGAATAATAGGTAGAAATGGTTCGGGGAAAACGGTGTTGCTTAAGAGTATCTGTGGACTTACAAAACTTACATCTGGAAATATAACCGTTGATGGAAAAGTGGTAGGCAAGGATGTGGAGATACCTAAGAGTTTGGGAGTTATTATTGAAACACCAGGATTTATTAATGAGTTTAGTGGTATAAAAAATCTAGAAATACTTTATTCGTTGAATCATAAGTTGGACAGGGATAAATTAGAAGAAGTGATGCTTCAGGTTGGACTTGATCCTAAATCAAAAAAGAGGGTTTCAAAATATTCTCTAGGTATGAGGCAGCGACTAGGAATAGCGCAGGCTATAATGGAAAATCCGGATATACTTATACTGGACGAACCTACAAATGCTTTGGATAAGCAAGGTGTTGATGAATTTAGGACACTTTTGCTTAAACTTAAAGGCGAGGGAAAAACAATACTTATTGCCAGTCATAATTCTGCAGATATAGAGCTTTTATGTGATGTGGTGTATGAACTGGATGGTGGAAAATTGGTATAAAAGTTAGAATTTTAATAAAATGAAGGACGCATATAAATGCGTCCTTCGCTTATGCTATTTACCAGCTTTAGCCTGTTCTGCTTTCTTAGCAGCCTTTGCTTTTTCTTTGGCTTCCTTCTTGGCAGCTTTCTCAGCAGCTTTACGCTTCTTAGGATCTGTTTCTACGATTGGTCCACGGATTCTCTTTGCACTTGTTACATAGATACCACTTACAGTTGCTTTAACTTCCTGATTTGGGCAAACTGATTCGTAAACCTTTGGTTCACAGATAAGAGTCATAACTCTTGGTCCGACTTTAACCTTGATTACAGGCATTTTGGTTCGTCTAAGATACTTTGGTGTCTGATCAACAACCGTTTTTGGTAAACCTGCCTCGGTTAATTTCATATATTTCTTATCAATAATGAAAAAGTTCATTGTCTGTGATGCTGCATCAATTGCACCCTGCTGTTCTGCCTGCTTCTTCTGAAGTCTTCTGCCTGCAATGAGAAGTGCGATGAAGGCTACAACAAGAATTACAATTATAACTATTAATACTTTACCTAATGTACCCATATTTATATTTCCTTCCTATTTTGTACTTTTATTCGAAGTACATTTTAACATTTATGCCTTTAATTGACAATTGTTTTTTTCTAATGTTTCTTTGATTGTATTCTGTGTATCTTTGCCTAATGTTCTCTGCTCCTCACGACTAAGCTCGTTTGGATAGATAGGCTTGCAAAATTCTATAATAATATGTTCAGGTGTTACCTTTGGAAAATGATCTTCAAAAATTAATCCTGTTCCGCTGAAAGCAACAGGAACAATTGGACATCCTGATTTGGTAGCAATTTTGAAACTGCCTTCTTTGAAATCAAGCATTTCACCTTCAACCTTGCTACGAGTGCCTTCCGGAAATATGAACATTGAAATTCCGGATTTGATTTTCTCAATAGCATCAAGGATTGTCTGTAATCCGGCTTTTATGTCTTTCCGGTCTAAAAAGAGGCAATTTAAAAACCACATCCATTGTGCGAAAAATGGCCAGCTTTTAACTTCTTTCTTGGAAACAAAACCGGTAACGGTTGGTATATATTTATAACCCAGTATAATATCAAATATGCTTCGGTGATTTCCTACATACAGCACGGGTCGATCCTTTGGAATGTTCTCCAGACCTATAACTGTAGTCTTGGTGCCTGATAGAAAAGTTACTATGTAAAATATTCCTTTAATCATATAGAAGCTTATAACATCTCGAAGATGTCTGCTGAACAAGCCGATTAACAAAAGGCTTGGAAAAATCAAAATACTTGCTATGAAATACAATCCTATCAATATTACAATAGATATAAATCTAATCATATTAAAACTCCATTTCATAATAATTTAGTATGAAAAAAATCATACAGAGAATATTATAAGTGAATAATCAAATTTTTACAACCAAATAACAAAAAAACTGCAATTCGCATAGGGAGCGCTCCCGCATCTATGCGAATTGCAGAAAAAATATATGTGTTTTTAGTGTCCTTGGTTGAAAAAAAAGCATATTCGTGGTAAGCTAGAAGTTACTACATTGAAAGGGAATAGGTAATTATATGTCATCTAGGAAAATTGGATTATATATGATTTTAGTGGGGATTGCTATTTTATCACTAAAGCTGTCTTTTAACACAGGGGTGAAAATTTACCCGGAATATAAGACAGATTATAAGATAGCCAGTGAGTTTCAGGCGTATACATTGAATTATTTTTATGGCGCTAATGATGTAGTTGTAGATGAAAGTGATACGTCGCTTGATGTATATTATACAGGTTTTAGAATTGATATTCTTTCTAATATTATCGGTTATATACTTGTAATTATTGGAACAATGAAGTTAAAGGATGTTTCAAAGGTTTTTTCATTGTCAAGGATGTTGGCGTATGTTGGTCTAGTGTTGACAATTGTAATCAAGCTTTTGCCATTTATCTTTAATGGTTATCAGCTTTGTTATATTGCGTTGTTTGTAGGAATCGCAGAATTATTTGCTGCGTTATCGGTAAGCTACCTCTTTGTGTATGCCATATGTACAATTTTAGATGACATCGTATTTAAGACTGATCGAGTGTATATAGGAATGTGTTATTTGGGAATTGCCATTACTACATTGGTTGTTGCATTTGTAACATGGGTTTCTGTTGTCAGTAAGGTACTTTTAGGAGTCTATACTATTCTTTGTGTGGGAACTGTAGTGTTGCTTATTTATAATGTTTACAAAGTTCAGGACTATATTGTCAAAGAAAGAGGTTTGGAATGAAATCAAATAAAGCATTGTATATGTTCCTTGTTGGCTTGGCAATAGTAGGAATATGTATAAGGATAAAAACGGGGATTTCAACAGCTTATAGTAAAAATGATAATGGTGGGTTGACAGAATTTCTGGTTTACAGAGTCAATGAGATTCTGTGCGGAAAGAGATTTTCAATAGATATTCTTTTCAACCCTGTAGGATATTTGCTTATGCTTATAGGTGTAAAGCAGTTAGGTGATAAGTTAAAAAAAGGCAGATTGATAATGGCAGCTATTGCAATTGCAATGGTTATGAGTATTGTGCTGGCAGTTTTGCCGTTATATGTTTCAAATGGAGTGGTTCTCATAAAGTGCATTGTAATTGTGTATATTATTGAAGGTATAGCACTGCTTTTGAGTATTACACGATTTGTTGGAGAGATTAAGAGCAGAGTGGATAGTTACTATAATATGGAAGTTGGCAAGGATTTGGTTTTTGCTACAGAATTATTCTTCTTTGCGTATTTTGCAATGATAATTGCTGTGTTTTTGGATGCAATAGGCTTGTATTTTTCAAGAATATTATTAGCACTTGATTATGTGGGAATGATTTATAGTGTTATATATTTTGTATACAAGACCAGTAAATATAATAATGAATTGAAATTTTTTGAATAGGATGGGAAATTATGGCTGAGAGAAGTTTAACTTTACTTACAGATTTGTACCAGCTTACAATGATGCAGGGATATTTTAAAACAGGACTTGATGATACAGTGGTTTTTGATATGTTTTACAGAAAGAATCCTAGTGATGGGGGATATGCCATTGCCTGTGGTCTTGAGCAGGTAATTGATTATATCAAAAACTTGAAGTTTTCGTATGAGGATATAGAGTATTTGAGAAATCTGGGTATATTTGATGAGGATTTCTTAACATATTTAAGCTCATTTCATTTTTCAGGAGATATTTATGCCATTCCTGAAGGAACTGTAGTATTTCCTAAAGAACCACTTCTCAAGGTTGTTGCACCTGCTATGGAAGCGCAATTAGTAGAAACAGCCATACTTAATATTGTTAATCATCAGAGTCTTATTGCCACAAAGGCTTCAAGAGTGGCTTTTGCAGCAAAGGGCGATGGAATTATGGAGTTCGGTTTAAGACGTGCACAGGGCCCTGATGCAGGGATATATGGTGCAAGGGCTGCTGTTATTGGTGGTTGTGTTGGAACATCCTGTGTACTTACAGGTCAGATGTGGGATATTCCTGTAAAAGGAACTCATGCTCATAGCTGGATTATGAGTTTCCCTGATGAGTATACAGCCTTTAAGACCTATGCAAAATATTATCCAAAATCGTGTATATTACTTGTGGATACATATGATACATTACATTCAGGTGTGCCAAATGCCATTAAGGTGTTTAAAGAAATGCAAGAAGAAGGCATTGAATTAGAGTATTATGGTATAAGACTTGACAGTGGTGACCTTGCTTATCTTTCAAAAGAGGCTAGAAAGATGCTTGATGCTGCCGGATTTTCGGATGCTGTTATATCAGCTTCCAGTGATTTGGATGAGTATCTTATTGACAGTTTGAAAACTCAGGGAGCAAAGATTACTTCATGGGGCGTTGGAACTAATCTTATTACAAGCAAAGATTGTCCTGCGTTTGGTGGTGTTTATAAGCTTGCAGCTATATATAATTCAGAGACAGGCGAGTATGTACCAAAGATTAAAGTTTCTGAGAATACTGCAAAGATTACTAATCCGGGTAACAAGACAGTATTTAGACTTTATGACAAGGAAAATGGTAAGATTAGAGCCGATTTAATAGCACTTGCAGATGAAGTTATTGATGAAAACAAAGATTTACTTATATTTGATCCAATAGAAACTTGGAAGAAGACTACACTTGTAGGGGGAACATATACTGTCAGAGAGCTTTTGGTTCCTGTGTTTGAGAAAGGTATATGTGTATACAATTCTCCGGAAGTTATGGAAATAAAAGAGTATTGTGGCAAGGAGCTTGATACATTGTGGGATGAGACAAGAAGATTTTTGAATCCCCACAAAGTATATGTTGATTTATCGGATAAGTTATACGATATGAAGAAAAGTCTGTTGGATGACTATAGTAAGAGATAGATTTGAGAGGAAACAGAATGGCTGTTAAAGTTATAAGAAGTAAAGATGTTTATAACATTATAAGAAAAACACTTGAAATAATGGATGATAAGGTCATGAAGCACTGTGAAATCACAGGGTATATTTTGTATAAAATGCTTGAGGCAGAAAACGCTTATACACAACATGAGTTGGCAGAGTATACAATGATTGGCTTGGTGCATGATATTGGTCTTATTAAGACTGCCCATAAAAAGGATATGAATGAACAGATTACAAAAAAGGTATGGGCTCATTCCATATATGGCTATCTTTTCCTTAAATATTTATCACCATTAGGTGATAAGGCTCAAATAGTGCTTTATCATCATTTGGATTATGAAAAAACACATCATATTCCGGGAGATTTCTGGAAGGTTACATCCTATCTTTCTCTTGCAGATAAGATGGACATTTTTATGAGAATGAATGATGGTTCTATGGAACCGGATTATTTTATAAAATATAGAGATATTAAATTTTCTGATAAAGCTTTGAAAGCATTTTATAAAGCTAATGAGAAATTTCATATAATGGAAAATCTTCAAAATGGTAAATACATTGAAGAATTAAATGATTTGTTGTCATCAGTACATTTTTCAGAAGAGTATAAAAGAGATTATTTGCAGATGCTTATTTATGCCATTGATTTCAGAAGTCAACAGACAGTGTTGCACACATTGGCAACACGTATATTTGCAGTAGAAATAGGCAGATTAATGAGACTTAGTGCTATGGATTTGCAGGTTATTTACTATGGAGCGTTGCTTCATGATATTGGAAAGATTGCAATTCCATTGTCCATACTGGAGGCACCAAGGCGGCTGGAAGATGGCGAGATGCGAATAATGAGAGCGCATGTACAGCTGACAGAGATGATACTTAATAAAGTGATTGCTGATGATGTGCTACAGGCTGCTGTGAGACACCATGAAAAATTAGATGGTTCAGGATATCCAAGAGGATTAAAGGATGAGG
>CAZESO010000042.1:0-13060 GCA_964515325.1 uncultured Roseburia sp.
TTGTGCAAAAGCCCCACTGCCACCATGGTTGCAAGTGAGACCTTCAGCTGTGCTTCTTGGTGTGGATAAAATTGAGGGCAATGAGGAACTAGCTAAGAAAGCTTCTTGTGAGATGTATATAACAAAAGATATAAAATTACCAGCGGTGTTGCTTTTGCATAGTGAATTAGACCCGATAGTTTCAGTTGAGAATAGTAGAATGTTGTATGATAATCTTGTAGTCACTGGACATGAAGCAAGCTATTATGAACTGGAAGGTAATGATGCTCATGGTGGTGCAACTTATTATGATAGCGAAGTGCTAAATATAATACAGAAATTCTGTAAAGAACATACAGATTATTAAATCCCAATTTGTGGATATTGTAAAATTTTAATATGAGGAGTAGCACTATGAATATAAAAGAGATGTTTGATAGAAATTTTAGAGGAAATATATATATCGTTAAAGATAATGAGGTTTTATGCGAAAATGTAACGGGTTTTGCTGATTTAGCAAATGAAGTTCCAAATACATTAGAAACTAAATTTGCAAGTGCATCAGCAGGAAAAGTTTTTGTTGCAGTAGGTATTTTACAACTAATTGAACAAGGGAAAATAAAACTTGATGATACTATTGGAAAAATTCTTGATATTGATTTACAGAACATTGATGCTGACGTAACAGTAGAGCAACTGTTAAATCATACTTCAGGTGTTCCTGATTATTTTGATGAGAGTGTTATGGATGAATATGAAGAATTATGGGTAGATTATCCGAATTACAAAATTAGACATAATAGCGATTTGCTTCCACTGTTTATAAATAAACCTATGATGTATCCAAAAGGTGAAAAGTTTCAATACAATAATTCGGGTTATGTATTGCTTGCTATGATAATTGAAAAAGCAACAGGAATGTATTTTGACCAATACCTTAAAGAAAATCTTTTTGATGTATGTGATATGAAGTCAACGGGTTATTATGAATTAGATAGACTACCTTCAAAATGTGCCAATAATTATATTTATTGTGCTGACACAAATGATTTACGTACAAATATTTTTTCAGTGGACGTAAAGGGAACTGGTGCAGGTGGAGCGTTTATCACCATGAAAGATATTGTTAACTTTTGGGTGAACCTAATAAATGGAAAATTGATTTCAAAAGAATTAGTTTCAAATATGCTTAGTAAAAAAAGCGGTGATGGTAGTGATGCAGAAGAAGGATATTATGGTTATGGAGTATGGATTATCAATAATCCAAATGGTAAGGATTTGCCATATTTTCAAGGTTGTGACCCAGGAGTAAGTTTTATTTCCGAGTATAATCCAAACAATAACATTATTTCAGTTCTGGTAAGCAATTATGGAGATAATGTTTGGGAAGAAATGAGAAAAATAAGGGAGAATTTTTATAAAGATTAGGGTGTCAAAACACCCTAATCCGGATTCAACGGATTGTTCCGTGCTCCGCACTCCCACAATCCTACACAACATTCGCATATCGTGGAGCTTTCGCCCTACTTTTATGCTCATATTGTGGCGTGTCAAGAAGTCCTTCATCCACTTATGTGCAAGCACATGTGGATGATGACCTTTTGACACTTGAATCTTATAAATAATTAGTTGACTAGTAAGAGTTTTTGGTTGGTTTCATTATTGCTAAGAGAATTAGAAATGAGGAGAGGGTGCTTGAAAATGAGTTGGAGGGATATAGAGAGTACAGAATTCTATCCATACGCAGCTAATTGTTTGCCAAAGAAAGCTGACTGTCATATACTTGATTTAGGCTGTGGTACGGGACTAGAACTGGAAGAGTATTTTTTATTAAATCCTTCTGCAAAGGTAACCGGAATAGATTTGTCACAGGGAATGTTATCGGCGTTGAAATTTTCAGATTACAAATGATAAATTTGAAGAGGTAGTGAGTGACATACGTGATTTTTATAAATCATTTAAACCATTTCAGATAATGGTAAGGGGAATTGAACAAGCAGGTCCAATCATTTGGATAACAATGCAAGATAGCGCTGAACTTGCTGACATACATAAGAAGCTTGACGAGATGTTATTTGAAAAATATGGTGTAATACAGCATGACTTTGATAAAGATTTTAGGTTTCATACATCTGTTCTTATGATATATAATGAGGAACAAATTATCAAAGCATTTGATGCGATTAAAGACACGAATATACCAGAAAGGTTTATTATTGGCTTTTTGCTGACAGTTAAACAATATTGACAAATCTTAATTTATGGAGGATAGTTATGGAATTTATTGAATTACAAAAAATAGCACAGGATACATTGAAGGAAAGAAGATTATCAAGGCTGGCGACGGCAGGTACGGTTGCAGCAGCATTTCTGACGGATAAGGGAAATGTATATACTGGAGTTTGTATTGATGTTCCTGCAGGAATGGGATTCTGTGCAGAACACGCGGCAGCTGCTACAATGATAACTGCAGGTGAATCAAAAATAGTAAAAATGGTAGCAACAGGTGTTGATGATAATGGTTGTGGATGCGCCCCATGTGGACGTTGTAGGGAATTTATTAATAGCATTCATGATGATAACTATTTGTGTGAAGTCCTTTTAGAGGATGGATCAATAACAACGATTGGAGAGTTGTTGCCATATAGGTTATAGATATATAAAAATTTGATTTTGTATGAGGAGGCATATTATGGAATATCAAATTATCCACTTGCCAAAGGAGGAGTGGAAGGGCACTCCTATCTTGATGAAATATACTACAGAAGAGTATTATGACTTGGAAACATCTGTTAGTAATGATTACTTTCAAGTAAAGATGGTGAAAAAGAAGTTTGAAACGCCGGTTACTCATTCACCGGAGGAGTACGATTTTCCTGATAGTTTGTATCAGGACCATTGGGAGAAGGCGGAAGCATTTGGAATTGTTAGTGAGAGGAACGGAAAAAAAGAATTGTTGGCATGTATTGAACTCTGTCCGGAGGAATGGAGCAATCGTCTTATGGTAACGGAACTTTGGGTGTCGGACAATCTTCACAGACAGGGTATAGGAACACGTTTGATGAATTTGGCAAAAGAGCAGGCGAAACTACAGGGACGTAGGGCTATCATTTTGGAGACACAGTCATGCAATGTGAGAGCTATTGCATTTTATCAAAGCCAAGGATTTGAGTTGATAGGCTTTGATTCTTGTTGCTACACGAACCTTGATGTAGAGCGACATGAAATTCGATTTGATTTCGGATACTTCTTGCATAAGCACGGTGGAAGATAGGAAAATTGTGGAACTGTTAGAGAGTGCCTGGGATAAAATGGAGTTTACAGTTAGGGAAGATGTATATTATCGAAACAAGAATATTCATGAATTGGAATATCGTGCAAATCCATATAGAAATGAATAGTTTGTTAAAATTAGATTGCTGAAGATGTTTGAAAAATAAATATAGGTTAAGTTGACATATAGGAGACTTGGTGGTTCTATGATTATAGAAGAGGTGCTACCGATAGACGGTTAGCCCTGAAATATTAAGTAGTTAGAATAAATTTATTTATTTGCAAAGCAGATTTCCCTTGTAAAACATTAGTAAGGGAAAAAACGAGAAAAAAGTGAAAAATATATATGTGTTGATGGGCGGGAAGTTCCGTAAACACTGGAAAGTAAGAGAAATATACGAGTAATTTTTAATTTGTGGAGGTGGTTAAAGTGAAGTTGATTTTTGTACGACACGGCAAAGATGATGATAGATATCGTGGTGGCTGGAGTAAGTTGGATTTAATTCCAGAGGGAATGGAGCAGGCAAAACAACTTGCAAAACACCTCAAGGATAACAACGATACTTATAAAATTGTACATATTGTATCAAGTGACTTGACCAGAACTCTAACCACAGCAAATATCATTTCTTCTGAACTAGGACTTCCTATCCAAGAGGAATTTCAAATAAGAGAAACGAATAATGGTGATTTAGCAGGAATGCTAAATGACACAGCACTTGAACAATATCCGGGGTTGTATTTTAGTTCTTTGGAAATGGATGAGGCTTATCCAAATGGAGAAAGTCCTAATGACTTCTATTTGCGAATAAAGAAGTGGTTTTCGGAGTTTTCTTCCAATTGCCGTAATATGAAAGGGAACATTTTAGTTGTTACACATGGCGGTGTGATTAATATTATTTATCATTTGGTCAAAGGAATTGAATGGAATAATAAAGGTTGCGCTTTTAAAGCAGAAAATTGTAGTATTCACATTTTGAACATTGATACAATGGAGTTTGAGATAGAAAACAGAATAGACTTTTTAAAAACTTAAATACGAAATGACAGTAAGGAGGAGACTTGGATGGAAAAGATGCAACATGACAGTTCAACTATTGCTTGGAATAATCTTGGTGAAGAGTGGATTGAATTAGCCACACAAGGAGAAAGCAGATTGCATTTTATTATGCCATACATGCTCAAATATATAGGAAATGTAGATGGATTAAAAATACTTGATTTGGGCTGTGGTGAAGGCGGATATTCCAGAGAATTGGCAAAACGAAATGCAAGAGTAGTTGCAATTGATTGCTCTGAAAAAGCTATCAAATATTCAATAGAATTAGCAGGGAAGGAAGGGCTTGATATTGAACATTACATAAGAAACAGTAATGACTTATATGGAATAAAAGATAATGAGTTTGATATTGTTTTGTGTTCTATGATATTAATGGATTGTGAAGATTTGGACGGAACCTTGCGGGAAGTATTTTGAACCAAAACAATGGGAGGCTCCGTTATATAAAGGAACAATATCTGTTCTTTGGCATCATAGAACATTAGAAGAGTATGTAAAAGCATTTATTAAAGCTGGACTATCAATAGTCGATATAAATGAACCGAGAGCAACAGATGAACAGGCTGAAATATCTACAGCAATTGCGTGGCTACAAAAAATTCCGTTGTACTTATATTGGGAACTAAAAAAATAGGCTTTGAATTTGTGGAGATTAAAAAAGTAGATTTAGTGAGGTGATATGCAATTATGCCTACATGGAGTGGTACAAGAAACAAACTAGAAAATGAATATTTAGCTGAAAGTTTGCGTGGACACATTCAGTATTATGCAATATCATATAGCAAAAGCCCGGACCACGAAGGAAGGGCGGCAATAAGATATGATGGTAAGGAAATATTAAAGGGTAGTTATTGGAATAATTGGAGTAAGGCACATCTATTTCCAAAGGATGAGACTTATGAAATGAGAATGCATCAGGAAATGGCATTTATGGATGATACAGCATTGAAGTTAGGCGTGTTTGACCAGAGATGTTTTTATAGTGCATTTGAAGAATTTGACAACCAAAGCATTGAGGAAAGCTTGAAAAGTGAGAATCTGTTAGTTAGAATTTTTGCAATTCTTGACAGAAGAGTTGGTAAAAGAAGGCTTAGGTTGATGAAAGAAACAATGGTTAATGAACCTGAAACATTTCGTGAATTTTATGCTATACGGGCAAAAGCGGAAGGTATTGAATGAAAGTGAGGAGCAAATGAGGAGGTCAGAATGGATTACATATTTATAATTGGTCCAAGTGCAGTGGGTAAAACCACTTTGGCGAAAGAATTATATAAACATTATGATGGCGTATATTTTGAACAGAGCATGGTGCCTGAATTCGTTGTTCCAAAAGATGTAGAGGATATAGGAATATATGAAGAACAATTATGCTGGGAAAATGTATTGCTACAATTAAAATTCTTCTATGACAAAGGTCATAGAAATATAGTTGCGTTAGACTTTGATGATATAAGAACGAGAGAGTTGCCGCTTATATTCAAAGGATATAGATTTATAACATTAAAGCTTGTATCAAGCGATACAGAGCAAACCAAAAGGCAAATGGAACATAGACAAAGCAATGAGGGTGGCTTGTATTTGCCAGATTATGTGGAGCGTTCCAATGCGGTGATAATGAACAGAAAATTATTACCAAATGAGGTACAGCTTGATATTGCTGGAAAAACGAAGGAAGAAGTGTTACAAGAAGCAATAAGAATTATTGATAATTTTGAACCTTTGACAGAATACGATTATGAGTTGCCAGATGAGAAAGAGTTTTTGTCTTGGGTTCAAAGTAGAAAGTTATTTTAAGGATGAATTAAGGAGGATTAAAAAATGGGATTTTTTGATAAACTTTTTAAAGCGGTGGATTTAATTAATGAGACTAGGGAGCAGATTGAAAAAGCAGAAAAGAGCCAGAAGGTGGCTGGAAATAATAATGCAGTAGAAAGTCAGCAAACAAATAAGCTGGAAGATATTGTGATTTTGTCATCATATCATACTGTAGAGGAAGAAGAATTTGCAGAGGATGATAGTGTTTATGCTGTGTCATTCAAGATAAATGATTCCTTTAAGGAAGCAAATTCTCATGCAGGAGAAGTAATAATGTTAAATACTTATGCTCCTAATGAAGAGTATGGTGATGAAGGAAAAATACCTTATGTTGCTATTCAGGTTGATGATAGTGTGTATGAGCCTGTTGAAGAGTTTAAAAAGACAGGAACATTTAAGGGTGCTATGGAAATAACACCACTTAGTGGTAAATTCTATTTCAAGGCAAAGAAGGAATATTATGGCGATATAATGTATTTTTACGGATTTGATCGTTGTGATGGTTTTTATGAGAATAATGGTCTTTGTATGGTATATCCAAAAGTTTATGTAGGAACTGAAAATGAGGTTAAACTTATGGGAGTGCTTGATGAGGTTGCAGAAAGCTACAATGAGAGAAGGATTAAGTAGAAACACATTTAGAAATTTGAGAAAATAAATAACATTAAATTCGTAGGGAGAATAGTTTTGTGCCTAAAATAAGTAAAATAAAGAAAAATGGTACAAAAATCTTTGCTTACGAGGAGATTAAGGTGTTGTTTTTGTTCGATTGTACTTATTAAATTATTATCTTTAGAAATGGCTACAAAAAAATGATAAAAGTGTGCCATAATTATCAAAAAATAGTAAAACGGTACAAAATGTAATTTGACAGCATATGAGAAAAAATAAAGGAGAAAAAGGTGAAAAAATCACATTGATATGCTGATTTTTTCACCTGGCAGTTTGTGGTGAAGCACACAAACATGCCTTTATCGCAGACGAAAATCTGACATTTTCGTCGCGTATCTTACATTGCGCGGCGAATTAAAAAAGACATAAAGGAGGAAGTTATGATACAAGTATTTAAAAAAGCATTTCCGTATTACGGAAAAATTTATGGAATTCTATTCCTATGTATGATGCTGGGGCTTGTACAGGGCGGTGTTGCGCTGCTTGAGCCACAGATAATCACACTTATGGTAGATAGAGTTATCAATCCTGCTCTGGGAAAAGAAGCAGAATATGGTAGCAGTATATTTAATTTTGTTATAGAAGGATATGCGCCGGATGACTATTGGGGAATGTTGTTAGTTCTCGGTGGATTATTTATGGCATTTATGGCATTTTACTTTGTGACCTTCTATATAAGATGGAATTTGGCACATTATTTTTCGATTAAGTGCGATAATAGAATGAGACTTGATGTAATGAGAAAGGTTAATTCCTTTGGACCAAGACTTTTAAAGGATTATAGCTCAGGTGATTTGATTACAATAGTTAACTCAGATTCTCAAAAAATTAGAATGTTTCATGTTGCGACTATACCATTTATGATGGATAGCATAGTATATATAGTTTTTGCAGCAGTGTTACTTCTTAGAATAAGTCCATGGCTAATGGTTGTGCCACTTTTAACACTTGGATTCTTTGCACTTATTACAAGAGGATTCTTGAAATTATTTGATACTCTTTATGATAAGATTTGGCAGAAGAATTCTGAACTTAACACAGAAACACAGGAAAGTATTTATGGTATCCGTACTGTCAAGGCATATGGCAGAGAGGATATGCGTAGAAAGAGATTCAATGAGAGAAGCGAGGATGTTAGAGACTTTGCTACAATGTTTGGTGTAAAGAGAATTAAGTATTTCCTTGCTTTTGATACAACAGATCAGTTTGTAATGCTCATAAGTATGGCAGTAAGTATTTATCTTGCTACACAGTTTAAGATGACAAGTGGTGAATATACATCTTTCCTTGCATATTTATTGTCAATGTGTGGATATTTTGTAGATATTATTTTCCTTGCATCGGATGTTCAGGATCATAAGGTTAGTACAAGAAGACTTTTTGGTCTTCTCGATAAAGAAGATGAAGTTCTTAAGACATATGGAACAGACAAGGTTTCAGAAAAGCCAAATATCAGCATTAAGAATTTAACTGTATATGAGGATGAATCTAAGGAAAAGAAGTTACTTGATAATGTTAATCTTGAGATACCATATGGTAAGAAGGTTGGTATTATGGGGAAGACAGGCTGTGGTAAGTCGGTGCTTTTAAAGGTTATGCAGGCGTTTATGGAATATGATGAAGGCGAACTTTTGATTGATGGAAAAATATCTAAGGAGTATAACAGAGGAGAAATAGCAAGAGCTTATGGCTATGCTATGCAGGACGTGTTCCTGTTCTCTAATTCAATCGAGGCAAATATTGCTTACTACAATCCGGATGCACCTGATGAAGAAATCAGAAAATGTGGTAAGGTTGCAGTAGTTGATGAGTTTGCAGATACATTACCTGATGGATATAAAACTCTTATTGGAGAAAAGGGCTTTGGACTTTCAGGTGGACAGAAACAGCGTGTTGCCATAGCAAGAGCATTACTTAAGAATGCACCCGTAACAGTTCTTGACGATTGTACAAGCGCCCTTGATATGGATACAGAAAGTAAGATTTTTGCTAATCTTTCAAATCATTTTGAAGAAAAGACATTGGTTATGGCTACTCATAGAGCTATGGCTTTGAAAGAATTCGATGAGATTATCTTTATGGAAAATGGACAGATAATCGAGAGAGGAACATTTGATGAAATGATGGCTTTAAATGGCCGTTATGCAGAGATTTATAAGAGACAGATGGATAAGGAGGTGTATGCAAGTGAGTAGAAATCTATATTTTGAAGATGAAGTAAGCGAAGAGAAGTTTAACGCCTTTATGCTCAAAAGACTTATAAAATATGCCGGAGAATACAAGGGAACATACATAAAGGTTATTATAATGCTTATTGCAACAAGCTTTTTGTCGCTGATTCCTGCAACTATCAATATGTACATTATAAACAATATATTGCCACAGGATGGCAAGGTTATGGATGATGTACTTACACAGTCAGCAATAATGCTTGTACTTTGGATATCATTAAGTCTTGGAGCAGTATTTTCGAATTTTATTACATCGAAGCTGTCAATTAAGCTTGGTAATGCTATTGTATGTAACTTGAGAAAAGACTTGTTTGATAAGTTAATGGAGCTTTCGTTTGACTATTATGACAACAGACCAACAGGTAAGATATTGGTGCGAGTAACCAATTATACTGATGAAATTTCAAACTTCTTCATCAATGATATGACTCGTGTGGTTGAAAATGTGTTCATAATGATAGTTACATTGATTTACATTATGTTCATTGAAATTAGAATGGCACTTGTAACATTTTTGGTAAGTATACCGGTATTCTTACTTATGTGGTTTTTGGCAAAGAAGCTTCATGAAAAGGTAAGAAATGACAGAAATAAAAACAGTAACAGAACTGCGTTTGTGGCAGAGGATATCAATGGTCTTGAGGTAATAAAGGCATTTAACAGAGAAGAATTAAACGATAAAATATTTATGGAATTATCTGATAAGTATCTTAAAGCACACGCCCAGACTACTATATACAGAGAAATATTCTTTCCGTTGTCACATGGTGTAATTAGGACAATGTGTACAGTAATTCTTTATATGACAGCGTTGTTTATTACTACACATAATATAGGTGCAGGTTTGACACTTGGAGCCCTTGTTACAGTTACAACTTATATGCAGAGATTTTCAAATGCAGTATTTGTAGTGTGTCAAAGATTACAGTCAATTACTAATGTGACATCAAATGTTGAGAGAATCTTTGAGGTTCTTGATACTCCTGCAAAGATTACAAACTGTGAAAATCCAGTTGAACTTAAAGATGTTAAGGGTAAGATTGAATTTGATAATGTTACATTTTCATATGTTCCAGAAGTAAATGTTTTAGAAAATGTTAATCTGACTATTGAACCTGGACAGATGATTGCGGTTGTAGGTCCTACAGGCGCAGGAAAGACTACTATTGTAAGCTTAATTTCAAGATTTTATGATGTTCAGGAAGGTGCAGTGAAAATTGATGGTAAGGATGTAAAGACACTAAGCCTTGAATCTCTTAGAAAAAATATTGGTGTCATGATGCAGGATACATTTTTGTTTAGAGGAACTATTATGGACAACATCAGATTCTCAAAGCCTGATGCGACAGATGAAGAATGTATTGAAGCTGCAAAAGCGGTGTGCGCACATGATTTCATTATGAATAGAAAGGATGGTTACCAGACAGTTATTTCGAGTCAGGGAACTGAGCTTTCAGCAGGTGAAAAGCAGCTGGTATCATTTGCCAGACTTATACTTGCAGACCCTAAGATTATTATATTAGATGAAGCTACAAGTAATATTGACTCTGAAACTGAGCAGCTTGTACAGGAAATGTTTAATACAGTTCTTAAAAATAGAACAAGCTTTGTTATTGCTCACAGGTTGTCAACAATAAGAAATGCTGATAGAATATTATATGTAGATAAAAAGAGTGTACTGGAAGATGGTAACCATGAAGAACTTGTTGCAAAGAAGGGTTATTATTACAGACTCGTAAATCATTAAAGCATATATGAGAATGGTTAAGAATTGTACTGGAGGAATGAGCAAAATATGAAGAAATTGGGATTTGGGTTAATGCGTTTACCGCTTACAAACGCAGATGATATTAAATCAATTGATATTGAAAGATTAAAGGCTATGGCAGATGAGTTTTTAAAGGAAGGTTTCACTTACTTTGATACAGCGGCCTGTTATCATGAAGGTGCAAGTGAACCGGCATTTAGAGAAGCTGTTGCCAAGAGATATCCAAGAGATGCCTATAGCATCACATCAAAGCTTAGCTTGTTTATGTTAAAGGAGGCTTCGGAAATTCCGGGCTTCTTTGACAAACAGCTTGAAAGTCTTGGTGTGGATTATATGGATGTATACCTTGTCCATGCATTAAATAAAAATGCTTATAAGCAGGCTAAGGAATGGGGAGCATTTGAGTTTGTCTGTCAGAAGCAAAAGGAAGGAAAGGTTAAACATATAGGTTTTTCATTCCATGACAGAGCAGAGGTGCTTGAGCAGATATTAGAGGAGCAACCGGAAGTGGAATATGTTCAGTTGCAGATTAACTATCTTGATTGGGAGGATGAGAAGGTTCAGTCAAGAAAATGTTATGAGGTTGCCAAGAAATATGGCAAGAAAATTCTTATAATGGAACCAATTAAAGGTGGCTCTTTGGCAAATGTTTCCAAGGAAGTAGCGGATTTATTTAAGAATTATAATAGAGAAGCATCAGTAGCGTCATGGGCAGTAAGATTTGCAGCAGGACTTGAAAATGTAGTAATGGTACTTTCGGGTATGAGTAATGAGGAGCAGATGAAGGATAATCTTTCGTATATGAAGGAGTTTAAAGTAATAAATGATGATGAACAGGCAATTATTGAAAGAGCGGTGAATATTATTAAATCTGATATCAGTATTCCTTGTACAGCCTGTCGTTATTGTGTGGAGGATTGTCCTAAGAAGATAAACATACCGGAGTATTTTAGCATTTATAATGCTGTTAAGAAAGTTTTGAATGATGAAAATGCAGATGATAAAGATAAAATATTAGCTGAACAAAAAGATAAATATGCTCAGTTGGTAGAGAAGTATGGAAAAGCATCTGACTGTATAAAGTGTGGTAAGTGTGAAAAACATTGTCCGCAGTTTCTTCCTATAAGGAAATACCTTGAATATGTGGCAGAGGATGTTGAATAAATGATTTGAAAGACGAACAAAAATTATGTTAAAGTTCGGGAGAGGCTCTTGACACAATAAAAAAAATCTTTTAACATAGTAATGAAAACTACATCGAAAAGATGTATAGATAAATATTATTAAAGGAAGAGGTTTTTAAGTATGAGCGATTATATTATTAGCGCATGTTCAACAGCAGATTTATCAAAAGAGCAGTTTGAATCAAAAGGTATTGAGTATGTATGTTTTCATTTTAATATTGACGGAGAAACTTATCCTGATGATTTAGGCCAGTCCATTAATTTTCATGATTTTTATGAAAGAATGAGAAATGGTGCAGATACAAGTACATCACAGGTTAATCCTGAACAGTACATTGAATTCTTCACACCATTTTTAAAAGAAGGAAAAGATATTATTCATGTAACACTTTCATCAGGTATTTCAGGCACATATAATTCGGCAATGATAGCCAAAGCTGAGCTTGAGGATGAATTCCCTGACAGAAAGATTTATGTAATTGATTCATTATGTGCATCTGTAGGTTATGGTATGGTTATGGATGAGATGGTAGACAAGAGAGCTGCCGGTGTTCCGATTGATGAGCTTGCAAAATGGGTTGAAGAGAATAAGTTGAAATCAAATCATTGGATTATGGTTTCGGATTTAAAATGGCTTGTAAAAGGAGGAAGAGTATCAAAAGCATCAGGCGTACTTGGTTCTATGCTTAACATTTGTCCTTTGATCTATGTTAATAATGAAGGAAAGCTTATTCCAAAAGAAAAGGTTAGAACAAAGAAAAAGGCTATGTCAAGACTTGTGGAGTTGATGACTGAAGAAGCAGATAATGGTGTGGATTACAATGGAAAGTGTTATATTGCACATTCGGATTGTATGGAAGATGCAGAGTTGCTTAAGTCTATGATTGAAGAAAAATTTGTTAATCTTAAAGGCAAGATTATTATTAACAGTATTGGAACTGTAATTGGCAGTCATACAGGTCCTGGAACATTGGTACCAGTATTCTGGGGAAAAGAAAGAACAGAATAAAATTTATTTTTAAGAGCGTGTGTACAGCACGCTCTTTTGTGTTATACTACGCGTAGAGAAAACCAAGCG
>CAZESO010000043.1:0-13037 GCA_964515325.1 uncultured Roseburia sp.
GGTAAATCCTTCTCTGTCGGATTAATAATTACTGTATCCATTTTCATCAATCCAAAAAATCCCTTCGCACTCATAACTGACACATGCCCCAAACCTTCTGCATAATATGCACATATTGTAAATTTCATGCTTTTCGCCTTAAGAGCTGACATTTCTCCAACTTCTAATTCCTTTAATGGAAATATTTTTGAAACCTCATCAATAATTTTTGCTATCATCGCATTCATCCATTCTGCAATTGTATTAATTCCATCACCTTCATATATAAATCGGGATGCGTTGTCGGATATGTCATATTTTCAGGTAACTCATCAAATAATCTTATACACTCTATTTCTGTTTCTGGCAATTCTCCAAACTCCTCAATTTCTGCATAACACAGCAATGCGTATTTTGTAATATGATATACACACAATGGCTTTAATGTAAATTTCTTTGCCCCTGTTTCCTCGTACAATTCACGCTCTGCTGCCTGTATTATTGTTTCACCAGCCTCCCTATGCCCACCCGGTATTTCCCAAGTATCACGCTCTTTATGCTTACATAAAACTATCTTTCCATTATGCTTAGCCACAATAACAGCTATTTTTATATCCTCATCATTTACATCTTCTATGTTATGAAATGTAATATTCATTACCTTTTCACGAATTTTCTTTGCTACCCTCGCCGAATATTCAGCACCACCTTCAGGATAATTCCAACCAAATCCATCATTTTCATATCTTGGAAACACATGAAAATGAGCGTGACCGTAGTCACAGAACTTACCACCATTCTGCATTATGCTATAACCTTCCATTCCATATATGTCTCGCAATGCACTAACAATGTCTTTAGCCACATTCATAATGTCCGTAAGAACCTTCTCAGACAATTTATCAATTGAATCCACATGTTCTTTTGGAACAATCAAAACATGACCTTCATGAATAGGGTCAATGTCTAGGAATGATATCAAATTGTTATTCTCATATACCACATGGGCTGGAAGTTGTTTATTAATAATTTTACAAAAGTCACACATAATTTATCTCCTACTGCTTCTATCATACCATATTTTCTCAAATATATAAACTTTTAGTTTCTTAATATAATAAATACAATACCCCAACAAGCAACTTTCCTGCCTGTTGGGGTATGTTTAAAAAACTACTGTCTTTCTCTTAACACTCCCTTAAAATCGATTTCACATTTTATGAGCCACTTTTTTCACTTTCACACACATTTTATGAGCCACTTTTTCAATTTCATTCACATTTTATTAGTCACTTTTTATTTTACAAAGTTTACAAAGATTTTTATAACCTCCTAATCATTCCTCGCTCATCCACTAATCTGTCTTCTTCCATTTTATCATATGGCACTTGCTTTTGTATAATGGCAACTTTTTCTTCGTCATACTCTATTATTGTATAGTTGCTTAGATTGTCATTTTTTCTCATTCCTACCGATGCGCAATTAACAAGTACTTTATCACCCATAGGTATAATATGCGATTCATGATAATGTCCGTATACAATAATATTTTCCTCAAGATTTCCATAGGCATTTTCCAATATTCTTAATGGTTGCTCAGAACCACAGGTATATGATTCCATATCACCTAAAGCCGCATGAAATCCAATGAGTGAATATTTATCATTTAATTTGATTCTAATTTCCAAAGGCAAAGATGTTACATAATCATAATATTCCTGTTTAAGATTTTTCTTAAGCCACTTATGAGTAAAATAGATTTCAGGATAATAATTACCATCATCTTTTTCATTATCAATTATATTTAAAATCTCTTCGTGTCCACCACGGATTAATATAACATTATTTTCTTTGCACAATTCAATAATATCGTCACAGCCTGCACCCCATCCAAAGTAATCCCCTAAGCCAATAATGTGTGTTACATTTTCAAGCTGCGATACTTGCTTCATCACTTCTTTTAATCCAGTAATGTTTCCATGAACATCTGAAAATAAAACTATTCGTTTTATCATATAACATCCATTAATTCTTCTGTAATCTTACAATTTCTGCTTCTACCTCATCAATATACTTGCCTTCTGTTATCTTATGTTCTTCTTTAAGAATATCTATAACTTTTCTCCACGCTTCTACTGCCTTTTCATTATTTCCTATAATTTCATAAAGCATCGCAATAGACATCTGACTATCTGTATATCTTGGCACTTCCTGTAATTCCAACGACTTTTCATAATACTGAATTGCCCTATCATATTCACAGTAATTCGCCATACAGTCTCCAAGCAATGCATAGCCTAGCCAATCACCACTAAATTTTTCCAACATTTCAGCCCAATACTTTTCAGCCTGCTCTCTATTATTTCTCACCCAACTTAAATATCCTTTATAAAATGTTGGTCTGAGCGTTGAAATATTTTTATCCATAGTTTCTATTACATTTTCTGCTTCATTAAATCTATTGGCTACTATCAATTCATCAATCAAACATACATATCCTCTTTCAATAGATGGATTGGCTTTAACAAATTTCTTGTAATAATCAATTCGTTTAGAGCGATTTTCGAAATTCCAATCCATCTGACTTCCCTGTTGCGCCATTCTGAGCAACGAATGATTATATTTCTTTTCAGGTTCTAATTCTATTGCTCTCTTTGCCTTTATTTCAGTCATATAACGATAGCCATCAGCCATATGATTATACAAATCGGCTAATAACATTGGATACCTTGCATTATTTACATTTTCTCTTTCCTTTTTCAAAAGAAACTTTTCTGCCTGATAAAATTCTTCCGGTTCAATCAGCTTTTTATTTTCAACCATAGCTTCTATTCTGCTGATATAAGCATCATCAGTCAAATCAAAAAGCTCATCTATTGTCACACCAAAGAATGTCGATATCTCTGGCAACATATGTATATCCGGCATAGTTACATTATTTTCCCACTTGCTTATACACTGTGTTGAAACTGATAAAAAGTTTGCCAACTGCTCCTGTGTTAATGACCTTCCCAATCGTAATTCCTTAATTTTATATCCTATATTCATAATATCCTCCATATAAATTCACTTTTTTCACCGTTAACGATAATTAAATTATACTTAGAATATAGAATAAAAACAATAACCCGACAAGTTACCTATGTTACCTGTCGGGTTATAATATGGCAATTGTACATTGTTACTAAGATAATTTACCTAAATCAGCGATTGTGCCCAAAGTTGTTTATACAAGCTATTTTAGTACAAAATCTCAAAAAATTTGTATGTTTATGTACCTAAAATATATGATTTCGGTACAATTAATATTAAAAACTCATATAATTGGTGATAATTTATATTATTTTGTACCAAAATGACTTTTTTATTAAAAAATGAGTACAACACCTACTTTGCGAATAGAAGATAATTTTATTATGTTCTTTTACTATTCAATTATCCATATATCCTTTGCATATCTAGAGTCCGACAAATAAAATCTGTCAAACACTTCCTTTATATCAAACATTTCACAAAATCTCTCAATTTCATAATTGCCATTCTCCATTAACACACTATTATTAGTCTCATTTAAATGTGTAACCAAAAGTGAACATATTGGCTTGTGATTACAGTTTTTTAAATCCTCCATAATCGGAGTAACAAATTCTTCTACCTTTTCATGCCATGCATATCGAAGACTTCCCTGCCACGGATTTGTGAGATTGGTTTTATCGTTTTCATTTATCCCCAGCTCTGCCGGAGTACATTCATTTGGCAAAGGACCTGCTCCATGTCTTGTTACATAACTTCGTGTTACATAAACTACCTCATCTAATGTGAAATTCATTTTATTTAGAAAATTGCATGGATTTACAAGACCTGTTCTTGAAGCAGTCACATGAGGACTATACTTTTCATTTTCCGAATCCAGAAGCAATCCCTGTCCATTTTCAAAAATGACTTTGTCATAACCACATATAAATGTTTTTAAATCGTCAGTAATCTTCACAAACTTAATGTTTTCAAGGATTTCCTTGGATACATTTTCAAGAACTGCATCGTTTTTCAACATTTCGCCATGTTCTCCAAGGTCTTTTCCACATAAATCCAGTTCTTTTAACCTTTTTGGAAGATATCTTTCACGAATTTCCTGTAGTCTGTTGACTAATTCTCTTTCACTCCATTTAAAAATATCTCCAACTGTAATTCCAAAACCAGCCTTTGTCCTACACTGTGCCTCATAAATTCCCATTCCACAACTGCCATGTCTATTTGCACCTCTTGCATTTTCTGCTGCCATATTAAGCAATACATCATCAATAATGGTAATTGCCACATTAGCGTCTGCGTAAATATTTGGAATGAAACCTGTGCAATCACGAAAAGCAGATACTTCATCTCCCAATTTATATATATCCGGGAAATAAGTATCTGCCCAAAAGGTATCCGTATGACGAAATGAACCGGACGAAAGCTCATGAAATACAAATCGCTTGTCCGGCATTTCTACTGTATGTCCTGACTGTGCGCCACCATTGTGGCGGATTACCAACACATTTTCATGGCAAGAGGAAAGGAAATCAACTGCCATTCCCTTTCCTTCATCGCCAAAACCCTTTCCAATTACTGCGCAAAAATACGGTTTTCTCAAAAGAATAATCCTTTCTTCTTGTTCTTAATTACTAAATCTTTTATTGCCTGTCTGACAATTGGTTGTGCCATATCTGACCACTGTGCAATAACCTTATCTTCATCTTCACCATTAACCAACTGCATCGTGCTGATGATAATTTCCGGAAGCGTATTCACTGCTGACTTTGGAATGCATAAAATCCTGCCCGGAATGATTTCATTAAATACTTTTGGCAAAGGCTCATTACCTTTTTGAATATGAATATGGAACACCTCAAACTTCTCAGTTGCCATGTCAGCCAATTCTTTAGATGTAATATCATCACATTCATCATCAAAAATTCTGACTATTGAACTTTTTGTCAATATTTCATGACAATCCGCATCACCTATGGTAAACAAAAAGCCCTTCTTGCCATGCTTATCAAATGCATCTGTTTTAACATGCTTTGCAGCGAAATACCACAAAAGTTCATAATCTTCCGGAATATCACCACCTCTTCCCTCAAGCCAAAGGCTTAAAAGCTGCTCTGCAATACGAATATCTGATTCGAACTGTGTTACCTGCAAAGGCGCACTATCCTTCACATCACCAATTGCCGCAAACAACATCTGTGGATCTTCAATTAGATTTGTTGAATAAATCTTCATCATAGTTTCATTCAAACCATTCTTTGCTATCTCAGCTGAAAGATAACCCATAGAGCCTGTTACATCCAAACCAATCATTATAGGCGTTGAATTTGGATGATCTTCTGAATCTCTAGCCTCTCTGACATTAATAAATCTCGGATTAAATCTTTCCTCCATCTCCTTTTTAACAAAAATCTGTGATGCTGTTGAAGTTTCTGTTATCTTCGAGCTATTCTTTAATTTTGTCCAATCTGCGCTTGTGTAACTACCGTATCCCATTTCTATTTCCTCCATTAATATTACATTTTAAACTTTGTAAAATGTCTTCCACCTAATTCTTCTTCAATTACCCTATCCCACATGGCAAAATCATCATATGCATTATTTGCAGGGGCTTTTTTCAAAAAATTGATAAGTGGTTGTGGTGCATCTCCATATTCCGGTCCTAACAGCTTTGTAGCTGTCAATCTAATATCTTTCAAATCCTCATCGGACACGCCTATGAACTTTCTGCTGCCATGCCAGCCACCAAACAATGCCGCCTCATGTGTCTTTGGATTAATGAATACTGAATCCGCTGTAATCCCACCATGTATCATATCATTATATTTCAACGCACATGCAATGTTTTCCAATCTGGAAATTATCCATTCAACATGCTTTGCTGTTAAACTGCCAAACAGAGCCACAGGATATACATTCTCACTCTTAGAATAAACTATCATAATGCTCCCATCTTTAAGCTCAAATCTACCAGCCATAACAGGAAAGCATCTGTCCAGACCTTTCATATCCGCCTGTGGAAATGTCAATTTTGAAAAAGAACTGACAGCCTCATCTGCCTGCTTCTTCTTATCAGCCGGATAAATATATATTACATTCTTACGAGCAGAATACATACAAACTCCATTTTCCACACTTTTATATATGTATTGAATGGTAATATCCATTCCATCCTTATCTGTAAATACTATAGTTTCTGTATCTTTCCATAATCTATCCGTATTCTCTGCTAATTTCTCTTCATCACCAACAGCGCTTAAATACTCTAACATCCGCAATCTGAAAGTTTTGTATTCTTCCAATTCACGGTCGCTAAAAAAATTCTTTGAGCCACAATACGGGCAAGCTAAATCCCCAATACGACTTACTGCCATCTCGCCTGCACAGTTTTTACATTTAAAACTAAGCAATATTTTCTCCTCCTTAGAATAGTAATCGGGTATTCATTGTAACACCTCTTGACCAATATGCGAAATATTATAGCATACTTTTTATGGTTCAACTACATTTGTAGAATTCTTTTTTCTATATTTTATGATAATAAAAGCCACAACTGACAATAATATAACTCCAAGTACAATGAATATTAGAACATTATTTTCTTTATTCTCTTTCATCTCGACATCTTTTTCCTTAATTCTTTTTGTACTTTCGTTTTCCACATCCTTCTTGCTCTTAGTTGTCTCTTCTTTTTTAGTTGTTTCCATTTCGCTTGTTACTTCACTCTCATCAGACGATTCCATTTCTGTCTCCGCCTCACTCTTACTTGTTTCTTCTACCTTTGTACTTAGGTCTTGCGAAGTTGTTTCATCTATTGTTAAATTTTCCTGCATTTTTGTAGTTTCTTCTATTGATGGAATTTCAGATTTTGATGTTGTAATTTCATTTACTACACTTTCCGTTTCTTCAACAACAGCACTATCAATTACAAGTCTTTCCAATAAATTTTCATTATTAATTCCTATTGTTACTCCTGCCCAATTGTCCCCTGCATAATGAATCTGGGAAAGAGGAACTCCTGAAATCACCGAATTACCAATCACTGTAATATTTTTCGGGAATGTAAACTCATCAAGACTTACACATCCACCAAAGGCATACTGTCCAATAGTTTTTAATGAGCTTGGCAGTTGAACCTTTTCAATACTTGTACATTGTCTGAAAATCATCGAACCCAAGCCCTCTATGCCTTCCTGAACATATACCTCTTTTATATAATCCTTGTAAGCTATCCAATCCGGGAATTTCTGCGAATTATAATTATATGTATCACCTGTTCCTGACAATGTAAGCACACCTGCCTTTGTCAGTGTAAATGTAATATTTTTACCACAGCTGCCTGATACTAAAACATCGTTCGTCCCAGCATACATTGCATTTGTAAAAGTATCCGGCAAGTAAACCTGACTGCCACTCCAATTAACGAATCTAATCTGTTTGCCACAGCCACTTAATGTACTGTCAAAACATACTGCGTATCTACAATCTGCCGGCACCACAATATCCATATCAAAAGGCATATCTGCATATGTCATAGTTTCTGTAAGCTCCGAACCCTTAGTACATGCAGGAATTGTATATGTAAATTCTCCTTTATCAGTATATATTAACAATGTTCTTTCACGATTAGTATCATTTGTTACACTAAAATGAGTCTGACCACTTTCCTTCCATACCGAACCAATATATAAAGCATCTGTTTCCGATACATCCGTTATCTTAACAGATGTATTAATCTTGGTGTAAAAGATACCATACTTGCAGGCACATCCAAATTTTATTCCATCAAAGGTTACATTATTTATAGTGTATTTATCACTATATTTATTTGTTGCATATATAGTGAAGCCACCTCCATTTACAATACAATCGTTAAATGCAACTCCATTAGCATTATTGTATTCTATCTGAAACATAATACATGCATTAATATAAGCATTACTATTTGCCGCTTTCAATGGTGGAATCTCAAAACGACAATTTGTATAAACTATATTACTTACTTCTGTTCCTTCAATTCCATACAACTGTGTTCCATCTGTGTGTACACCACCTTCTGTTGCCACGCTTGCCATATCTTTAAAATAACAATCATTAACATTGACATTACAATATGGCACCAAGCCGTCAGAATAACTATTCCCAAACTGACATCTGTTAAATGTTGCATCACTTCCGCTAAAACTGTTCATTGTACAATTATTAAATTCAAATGTTACATTTCCAGGTGCTCTTCCAACAGTTACACTTGAGAATTTGCAATTATTAAAAACCAGTTTTATCTTTCGGTCTACCTTATCCAGATTATAGGTCCACAAAGGATAATTACTGAAATCATAGTTTTCAAAATAAACTGTGCCAGTAACCTCTTTATTACGATAGTAAAAATCCAGCACTCGTCTTGTTCCAGTATTTCCACTTCCTGCTATAAATAACACATTATTTATGGCTGTACCATTAGTAGTGTCTAATGGCGCTACCGTCAATGCCCCACTACATCCTGTATTATATTTGTCAGGTATCACCCTGTTATCTTCTTCTGTATACTCAACTAATGTTCCTGTTTGTGCCAATGTTTTCTGTGGCAATTGAATATATATTAATAACGAAATAATGCATATTGTCAGCATATATAGTATTTTCTTTTGTTTTTTCATCATTTTCTCCTTGGTGATAATTTATTTACATTTTATATTATCAAATTCCTCAGATTATTCAAGCATATTTCCATTTAATAACAATTATCATTTCTCACAACAAAATGTCAAGGTTAATATCCTCTACATAATTGAATATAACCTTGACATTTTTATACCAATATAAAATTTTTAACTAATGCTTTTTCTTAGAAAAAATAATCTTGGCAACAAACTCATTCTTTTCACATTTTACTTCAAAACCATATTTATGTAATGTACAAACATTTTTTACTATAGCAAGTCCTAGACCGCTTCCGCTTCTGTTGCTACGATTTTCATTTCCAACTACATACGCCTCACAAAGAGTGTCTATATCAACCTCCGGCATTTTGTCACAATTGTTTGTAATGCTCATTGCCACTCCATTTATAACTACATTTATTGTACTGTTATCACTGGCATATTTTATTGCATTTCCCATTAAATTATCAATAGCCTGGGTGAACAGCGAAACATCTATTTCTAATACTCCGTCTCCCTCAATAATTAGTTTTAGATTTTTTTCTTTCCTTTGCAAATCATACTTTTTATCACACTCATTTACTAAATTTGCAATACTACATTTCTCTTTCTTAAGAACTATTTTTTCATTCTCTGTTTTACCAAGTGTAAGAACCGATTCAATAATCCTGTTCATATAATTTACATTTTCAAGAATAGCATCTGCGTAATGTTCACGCTTGTCTGTGTTAATGTTATTCTGCAAATTTTCTGCATATCCTGAAATGGACATCAACGGACTATTCAAATCATGAGCCATATTATTCATAAGAGTTTTTCTATAATCCTCCATATCATATTGTGCCTTAAGCTTAACAAATGATAAACGAGCCCAAATAAATGATACTACTAAACCTACAATAAATGTAAGAACTGCAGCGATTATAAATCTAGTTCCAAACTCATCCCATGCATCATAATATAATACCGTAAGAAGAATTGCTTTTTCACCAGTAGGCATAGTTACTTCATTTTCACCACTTACAATAATCTTATACTCTGTATAAAATATTCCACTACGATAATTGTTATCATGTTCGCTTCCTACTTCCATATTACTCTTATATTTTTTCTGCAATTCTTCATAACACATATCATTACTTGCATATTCCGAAGTATCATTTTTGTGATATCCCCATATCACAGAAAGTGACCAATTATCATCTAATTCTGTCTTCACATAATCCGATGAAAGATTTTTAGGCTCTTCAAACTTAGTTGTAAGCACAACTTCTCCTACATCAAATTCATCTTCAAAAGCTTTGTTTGTTACAGTAAATTCTCCCGGAATGAAATTGCTATCTTTTATATATATATGTTTCATTTCTGTATCTTCATATAATGAATAATAACCGTCCTTATGTTTCACAAATTCTTCTCTGTATTTTTCCCATCCCTCAATATCTTTTGTTGAGCAAGTGTATACAAGGCTGGAATCATCTTCTCTTTTTTGAAGCCAAAAAATCTGTTCCTCGGAATCAGCGATAATTTCTCCCGTTTCTGCATTATATAACAATGATGCTGTTCCCAGTTCCTGTCTCTGAGCCATAGCAAACTTTACTCGATTTAAATAGAATTCGTTACTTTCATTTTTAGGTCCTGCATCTATGGTTTCTATAATAGCATCCTTTGACCAATAATAACTATTTTCCCAAATATCCTGCACAGAAGTAATGATATTCTCCATAACAAGCATAAAAATTATTACCGAAAGAATTACCACCGGTATCCATCTTTGTAAAAAAATCACCATAAAAGATTTTCTTTTCGCAAGCATTGCTACTGCTGATTTCTTCTTTTTAGTCTTTTTCATCCTAGACTCTCCTCCCTATTAATCCGTAATCTTATACCCTTTCGTTATGACCGTCTTTATCTGCCCTCCAGCCTCATTTAATGCTTTACGAAGCTTTTTGATATGATTATCAACAACTCTGTCACTGCCTTCATAATCATATCCCCAAATGCGCCTTAAAAGCGAGTCTCTGCTTATAACCATGTTCTTATTCTCCATAAGATACTTTAAAAGCGCATACTCCTTTGGTGGTAAAATTATCTGCTCTGAATTAATTTGTACTGTGAATTTGGCAGGATTTAGCACAATACTTCCACATTTTAATTCTGATGACACAACCATTCCCTTTGCTCTTTTCAAAAGCGCCTGAGTTTTAGCATAAAGCTCTGCTAACGAAAAAGGTTTTACAATGTAATCGTCACAACCTAAATCATAACCATACAACATATCTTCTTCCTGATTTCTTGCTGTAATAAAAATAATAGGAACAATGCTGTTTTCACGAATGGCACGACTAATCTCAAATCCACTTGCTCCCGGCAACATTACATCCAGCATGCATAAGTCATATTCGTTTTCATAAACAGCCTGCAGACCTTCATCTCCATCTTTTGCTATATGAAGTTCTATTTGTCCTTGGCTTTTCGCCCGAAAGAAATCTTTTATGACTTCTCTGATTTGTGAGTCATCCTCTACAAGTAAAATCTGATACATTTATAGCACCTTCCTTTTGATTATTTTGGTTTTGACAATGGAATATTATAATAGGGATGTATCCTTTGTGTGTCCTTTTTTTATAATAACCCGACAGGATTCTTTTTTGCCTATCGGGTTATACTTAATGCAAATATTTCAATTATGATTATTTATATATATCATCTAATTCTATCAGTATTCTATCATCCGCTTCGTCACATTCAAAACCAGACTTTGAGATAAAACCATATTTATAGCACGAGAAACCTGTTTGATTCACCTGCATAATCTCTTCTCTAATCATAGACTCCGTTACAGGTTCTTTTCTAAATTTAGCCTCATAAAATATATATCCTTTATCATCTAAAGTCACCAAATCAAACTCACCATTTGTTTTATTCACAGGATCATCATAATAATATTTTCCTATTTTTTCAAACGGCTCATCCATACTGCCTGCTCTATTAAGCCTTACAAGATATTGTTTACATATATCTTCAAATATTTTAGGTACATATTGTGTTTCAAAATCTTCTTTAATGTATTTGTTATAAAACACTTCTGAATCCATAATATTCATTCTTGAAATATTTCTAAAAATGTATTTGTAATAAAATAGCGACAGGTTATCGGATATAAAATATCCTGCTTTCTTCTTGTTGTTTTCATCATTTATTGGAGCTTCTTTTTTTACAACATCCATCTTTATCAGTTTATCAAGTGTATCAATCAGTGTAGGACCGCTTGAAACATTTGACTGGCCAAGAATATCCTTGTATTTTGAAAATCCTCTGGCCAAAGCTTCAAACACTTCATTAGCATTTGTTATCTTTGATATTTCAGAACTTAAATACATAGACACTTCATTTTCCAGTCTTGCCCCCGGCGAGGCTATCAAATCTATTATGTTTTCTTTGACCGTTTTTGAAGCATCAATTAATCTGTTGTAATATGGAATACCACCAAAAACACTGTAAAGCTTTACCTTATCTTCATCAGAAAATGTACTATAAAATAATGCTGATTCATAATAATCCATAGGTTTTAAATCTATGATTAAATCAATTCTTCCAAATAAAGGATTCTGTTTTGCTAAAAGCTGCTTCATAGTATCAACATATGAACCACATATAATAAACTTCATCCGGGAAGTATCCTTATATTTATCCACTATAGTCTGAATTATACTGTCAAGCCCCTTCACATTTTCACGCAAATATGGATATTCATCTAAAACAAGTATTAGTGGTTCATCTTCTGCTTTTTTAAACAAAAAACTCAACAGCTCTTCTATATCATTAAAGTTAGGCTTAGGAAAATTAAATGTTTCCGCAACTATTCCAGCAAGAGTGTCAACATTATTGCGTTCTGTAGTCTGCTTACATTCGTAATATATACTTTGTACATCAGTTTCGCGCAACACCTGTTTTATAAGCTCGCTTTTACCAATACGCCTTCTTCCGTATATAAGAGAAATCTTTTGTTCATCTTTTTTTATCATTTGAAGCATACTTTTTCTCTGACGCTCTCGTCCGTAAAACATATTAATCCTCCATTCATTACATTTTCTTAATTATAATATTAATACTATTATTTGTCAAATATAATTCGGTCACCACCGAATCGGCGGCAATCGAATTAAATCCGACTAAATGATTAAAAATATTTCATTCCCAAATCATTAAGTTCATCTATCAGCTTCTGATTGTTTATTTTTCTGGCTAAAGGCATATACAATTCTATGGTTTCTTTTGCTTTTTCTTTTTTCTTGCTCTCATCTATAAACTCTATGGTTCTCATATTATGAAGTCTTTCTGCTAATTTTATTAGGATAACTTCAT
>CAZESO010000044.1:0-12906 GCA_964515325.1 uncultured Roseburia sp.
GCAAGTGCTGCTGCAGTTGGCTCATTGATAATTTTCTTTACCTGTAATCCAGCCAACTTTCCAGCTTGTAAAACAGCTTTTCGCTGTGAATTTGTAAAAAATGCAGGTACACTAATAATCGCATCCTCTATAGTTTCTCCAAGATAATGTTCAGCATCCTCTTTTATACTCTTCAACACAATTGCTGACAATTCCTCTGCCATTATCTCCTTGTCACCAATAGTAAATGGTTTCTTTGTTCCCATACTTCTTTTAAACAAGTCCACAGTAAGTTCAGGATATTTCAGTTTTCTCTCTTTCGCCACATCTCCTGTATAAAAGCGCCCATTTTCATCCACACTTACAACAGATGGGATTATCTTATTTCCAGTTCTGCTTTTGATAAATTCCACCTGGCCATCCTTATAAACAGCTGCCATACTGTTACTTGTACCTAAGTCTATTCCTAGTATCATTTATATTATTCTCCATTCTTTATCCATCACCTAAAACAACATTGTGTGAAATCTATGAATAATCTCCTTCATATCATTTCTTGCCTGCTCTATATCTTCAGGTTCACCACTATTAAGTATATATTCAAACTTACTTATGCACTCACCGATATAATCTCTTTCCATACCCATAAGTTCCTCATAAAGCTCCTCTGCCTTGAATAAAACCAACTTGTTCTCTTCCTGCTCTCTTGGTGGAATCTTCAAATATTCAAGCTCTTCAAAACGCTTCATAGCCTCTTCTTCCGTAATTCCACAATCCTCATTCATTATAATCATCTTCTTGGTCTTGCCTGTAGACTCAACCTTTACTATTACTTCAAGAAGGGAGTTAATGTCATATGTAAATGTAACACTTACAGTTTCCTTTCCTGCCGGATTAGGTGGCACTGCAACTTCAATTTCTCCTATAAGAAGATTCTTATTAACAGTTCTATTTTCTCCCTGATATATGCCAAATAATAATGATGTCTGATAATCATTTACCGTACAATACTGACGGGTACGACTGGCAGGAACAGTTGTGTTTCTTTGAATAATTGGGCTGAAAAGTCCATCAGGACCATTTCTGTTAATAATATTTGTTCCCAAAGTATATGGGCATACATCTGTCAAAATCAAATCTTCAATATGCTCATTTCGCTCCTTCATAGCAGCCTGCATACACGCACCAAGTACTACTGCCTCATCCGGATTAACGCTATAGTCAGGCAACTTTTTAAATGTTTTTGCCACAAAGCTTCTGACGATTGGAAGTCTTGTACTACCACCAACCATTATTACATGGTCAATATCTTCTATTGTAAGCTTTGCATCTCTTAAACTTCTTGAAATAGGCTTTTTAAGGCGCTCCATCAATTCCTCGCATTCGTCCTTAAACTCATCTCTTGTAAGAGTCATTTCCACAAACTCATCATTTATCTTACACTGCATCTTAGCTTCCATTTCATCAGACAATGTAAGCTTACACTTTTCTGCCTGCTTAAAAATATGGTTTCTTGTATTTGCTGATAACAAATCTTCCTCAAGACCATTATCACTAAGGAATTTCTTATAGATAACCCTTGTAAAATCCTCGCCTCCAAGGAAATTATCACCAGCAACACAATGCACCTCCATGATACCGTCTTCATACTCCAACAGTGAAATATCAAATGTACCTCCACCCAAGTCAAATACCATGAATTTACTTTCGTCTTCACTATTATTCAATCCATAAGCTATGGCTGCTGCCGTTGGCTCGCTTATTATTCTCTCAACCTTGAAACCGGCTATTATACCCGCCATCTTAGTTGCCTTTCTCTGCTGTTCATTGAAATATGCAGGAACGCTAATAACTGCCTCAGTCACCTCTTCACCCAAATACACTTCTGCATCTTCCTTAAGAGACTTAAGTATTAACGCCGACAAATCAGTTGGTGTAAATTTCTTATCCCCAATCTCCCATACTCTTTTACTCCCCATATCTCTTTTAAATACTTCAATTGTAGTAAGTGGATGAGCAATTCTTCTCTCCTTGGCAGTCTCACCTACATATACAGTTCCATCCTCTCCAAAGCTGACAACTGATGGTGTAAGATTACTTCCCAATCTGTTTGGAATAATCTTTGCTCCATTTTCTCCGTCAAAATAAGCTATTAAGCTGTTTGTTGTTCCTAAATCAATTCCTACTATCATATCTGACCTTATCCTCCATCTTAAAATATTATGACTTTCCTAATTTATTTTTTAAATAACTCCATAATCCTTGTGTTTCCGAATCTTCATGATGATAACCTGTTGTTTCAATATACTGATATGCACCTTCATAATCTTCTTCATACATAAGCTTCCATACATTATAGTACTTTTCGTTATTTATCCTATCATTTTCATCCTCCCATGAATATTCATCTGCCTGTGCCACATACTCTTCTGCCAGCTTCTTATCACCTAATAACAATGCCACATCTGCTAAAATATAGAATAAATCCCCGTCATCATATCCTTCCTGTCCCTTATATGATAACATTTCATCTCTTAGTCTTTCAAAAACTGCTTTATCCTTATTACCATTTTCCATATATTCACAATGAGCAATTCTAATTAATAACGCTGTCCCTTTATGTTCTTTCACTTCTATTGAATTTCTGTAATGCTCCACCGCTTTTCTATATTCTCTCAATGCAAAAGCAGTCATGCCAAGGGCAGCTTGTGGAAGTGTTTCCCACTTACTATATAGCTCATATGATTTTTCATACTGTTCCAACTTAAAGTAAGCATAGCATGCACAGCCGTTATAATCATCTTCCTTACTCTCCAATTCACAATGCTGTAGCATAAGTTCAAGATTTTCTGCCAGCTTCTCCATATTTCCAAGCTTTTGATAAAGCTTTGCCAATTTATAGAACAGATTCTTTCTTCCCCAGTAATCAGCACTAAACTCCCTATCTATACATACTTTTGTTCCCCTTTCAAGTATCTGCCTTGCACCTTCGTCATCTCCCAATGTTTCAAGCCAATAAGATGCCTGACCATAAGAAGACATAAATCCTGAACCGTTTTCTATATCCTCCATATAATAATCAATAGCCTTTCTCTTATACTCTTTAATCAACTCTTCCGGCCCATTGTCTTCGTTATCTGCCACATAATTATTATATACATCTCCCATACTCATGCAGGTATATGGTCTGGCATGTTTAGGTGCCTTTCTGTACAACATTTCCACCTTTTCAATATTACGTTCCTGAACAAATGGTTCCATAAGTTCTCGATATATTTCTCCCATTCGGCTTGAAACATTGAGATTATCCATTTCTGAATACCTCTCTGTCAGTTCAAGATAATATAATGCTTTCTCCCAGTTTTTAAGCTTATTAAACATCAAATAATTATCATAATAAATATTATAAGTTGTCCAATAATCTCCACTCTTAGAGCAATACAATATACCTTCTTCCCTTATCTTTTCAGCCATTTCATAATTTTCACAATTCTCATAGCAATCACCTAAAAGTGCATAGCCAATAGTATTAAGTGTACGATGCTTTCTGGCATATTCATATATTTCTATTCCCTTCTCATACTCCTTTGCATCATAATATACTATACCAAGATTTTTCGCATATTCCTTTTTGTCTGACTCTCTGCGAAATCTATTATAAACTTTTTCTGCCTTATCAACTTCCTCAGTGTTTCTATACACATTCAATAATTGCTTTACAAGCTCTACTATCTTATAATCTTCATTACAATTATCCAAGCGCTCATAAGCTAAAGGCTCTGCCTTATCATACTGCTTTGTTGCAAAATATAAAGGAAGTAAATCCATATATTTCTCAGGATGATTGTACTTGCTGTCACTTAAGGAACATAGTAATTCGTAGTATTCTCTTACCTCCTCATCCTCTTCCCTATTGAGGTTTGATAACAGTTTTGCTGCCTCCTCATACATTTCGTGCAAATCCAATAAGCAGTATTTGCTTACAGCCGGTGTTTTTACCTGATTATTTCTAACAAATGTCCAAAATTCTTTCCATCCCTGCATAGCTTCTTTATACTTATAATCACAGCTTCCAAGTACTCTTAATCTGCAATACTCATATTCTTGTGGTCGCGCATCTTTTATATGTTCAATTTCTTGTAATGAATCTCTCATCCATCCTTCACCAACAATTGTCATTCTGCGCATTATTGCTGCCGTAAGCAGCCATGCTTCCGTTCTTTTTTTGTTAATTGATATAAGATAGTCCATATCAAAATAATCTTTATTACTTCCTGTCTCCGGATCACTTAATGCACCATATGTATAATCCACATAAGCACGAAGCAGTAAAATAGAATATGCTATAGGATAATCCTGCAATATTTCATTACATTTTTCAAGACTTTCCATATATGCTTTCTTTTCATAAAGATATCTTGCCTGCAATTCTTCCCACTCAAGCTTCTGAAATGTATTTAAATTTTCCTTTGGATACTTTTCTAAATTTTCATAACTTTCTACTCTGTCAGGCACTTCCTCCTCATTGAATGCACAAAGGCATTTTGCAACATTATACTCCCAACTATCTGTTGATGATACAGTTTTCAAAACATCTGTTGCCTGCCATGTTCTGTCAGAACGAAGATATATTCTGCACATAGAAATTTTATCTTCATCAGTCATAACTGATTTTTCATTCAACTCACTTTCTAACAATTCACACACTTCATCTGCCATATCAAAAAGCATCTGTTCAGGTTTTAAATATGTAAGATATTTTATAAATTCATAAGCTTCATAATACATTCCTGCCATTTTACAACATACAGCCATCTGATATGCAAATGGATAGCTCTTTACAGGAATATCCTTATATACTCCCTTTAATAACATTCTGGCATTTTCATATTCCTTTAGATATAGACAGTACTGGGCTTCTAACAGCTGTACCTCAACCAAATCCCCATAATTTTCCTTTAATTCATTTAAGCTTTCCTTTGCCTTATCCTCATATCCTCTTTTCAACTGTAATGCTGCATGGATACATTCATATGGCAAATAAACACAATTAATATCTTCATAAATTCTTCGAACTTTAGCAAGATTGTTAAACAATTTTTTATCTGTTTCCCATAAATTAATGGAGCATACCAATCCTTCATACGCTCTAAAAAATGCATCTATCTCACCTGCTGCTATACCTTGTGTCTGCATAAGCTTACTAAACTCAATATTTTCATTAAGCTTAATCTTCTTATTAATCTTTCTGTCTCTTTCTACATAATTTCCCTGTGCTCTTTCAAATTCCGTTCCGGCAAATGAAAAGAACTTATCAAACAACTTTCTTACATCATCTGGTACATAAGCACTACCACCTTCTATAAATCTCCATCTTATAGACTCCCTGCATCTGTTATAGTACTTAATCTTAATAGGAATATCCTCATATAAAAGCTTATTCCACTGATTCTTATCAATTCGTCTGTCATAATCTTCATATACTTCATTTACTCTGCTTAGCCATGAATTATATTTCTTTTCATCCTCCGAAACTTCTAAAGATTCCCAATATTCATCATCATCATCATCATATTCTTCGTCAAAATCCTCATCATAGTATTCATCCTCTTCATATTCTTCGTCTTCTTCATCCTCTGCGTAATACTTTGCAGATTTCGCATAGCTTATGGCACTTTCATAGGCACTTCTAAGTTCCATAAATCCCTTAGGGTCATCTTCTGGATTTACCTGTCTTAATCTTGTGTGATAAGCCTTTTTTATAAGCTTCTCATCATCCGTTTTATCTATCTTTAATATCTTCCAAATATTCATAACTAATACCTCTTACAATTTCATACCTTCATAGTAATCAACCATTCTTATCAAGGACTGTCTCCTCTGCACAATGTCACTTCTTCTGCCATCTTCAAGAGCATATTCAAAATACTCTATGGCATTAGCCAGACTGGACCTTTGATTCATATCCAATTCCATATACAACTCTTCTGCTCTTTCTATAAGCTGTGCATCTTCTTTAGTCATACATGCCATATCCTCAAATGCTTCACCATTTAAGATTTCTTCTCTGGTTGCTTCATCATCAGTTATGACTTCGTAAAATGTGATACCATTCTCTGGAAAATGCATTGACATACGAATATTACCCTTATCATCATAATAAATCTTTCTATGTACATCTTGGCTGCCACCATTTTTAGGTCTTGGACACACATACCTTATCTCTCCTATTTTGATTTTCTTTTTACCATACAAATCCTCCGCCTGATAATAATCGGTTGAATAAGGTCCCGAACCCGTTCTATATATACCAAATCCCTTTGCAGGAATGGTAACATTTTTTTTAATCATTGCATCAAATAAATGATAAACATCATGTTCTCCATCTTTTCTTCTCATATTTCCAAAATAAAACGGAACTACCTCTGTAATATTTGGTTCTTCTACGCCTTCCTGACCATCAATAATTGTCGCCCACATAGCTGCACCCATAGCAGCTGTTCCTTCTATGACAACCTCTTCATTCTGGTTTGCATCAATCTCTAATTCCACATCAAAGATATTTTCAACAAGCTTTCTTACTTCTGTATCCTTATAGCCTTTTCCTGTCACTATTATGTCTCTGACCTGCTCCATATTAAGCTGTGATTCATCTGCAACCTTTATGATAAGCTTTCTTATTCGTTCCGCCATAGTATCATTAGAATCATAGTCACCACAAACTGCCACCAGTTTTATATCCCTGCCATCCACAGTCATAACACCCGCTTCTAATACCTCGTCTCCAAGATATAATACAAAAACATCATTATTATCTGTATTATCATCTTCTTCATTCATAATATATACTGTAGCTATGGCAGTTGAAATATTCACCAGCTTATGTACCTTTAATCCTGCTTCCTTTGCCGATTTAATTATCATCTTTCGTGCATTATTATTCATTAATGCCGATATGCTGATTACTGCTTCATCTACACTTTCACCCAATATATTTTCTGCTTTTTCCTTAATATTTTTCAAAGCCTCTGTCAGTCCTTTTTCCAAGAACTCATCATATTTCCCCTCTTTTAATATTCTCTCACTTTTAATAAGCTGCACATTGCCCCTATCATATATGGTAGCTGTGCAATCTCTTGTACCCAAGTCTATTCCTAATATCATTGTTTAATCCTTCCTGTATATTACTAAAATATAGAAGCTTCTATATCTTTCATAACATCCTCCAACACTTCTCTTGCTTCATCAATAACATCTACATCCTGTGTATTTAATGCTTCTTCAAACCCTTCAATAAAATACTCTAACTTTTCTCTCTCCGGTGATAAAAGCTCCTGATACATTTCCTCCGCCTTAAAGAGTACCATCTTATTCTGTTCCTGCTCCCTTGGTGGAAGCTTAAGATATTCAAGCTCTTTAAATCTCTTTTGTGCATCCTCCAGACTAATATTACAATCTTCTCCCATAAAAATCTGTTTTGTAACTTCACCTGTAGACTCTACCCTTACCATAACTTCAAGCAATGCATTAATGTCATATGTAAATGTTATGTTTAATCTCTGCTTTCCTCTCTCATCAGGTGGAACCTTTACTACAAACTCTCCAATCATTAAATTATTCTCAAGTTTGCGATGCTCACCCTGATAAACAGAAATTCTCACATCAGGCTGATAATCCCATATAGTATGAGTATTATGAGTTCTACTTATTGGCAATGTTGAATTTCTCTGTATAATTGGAACATATTGCACTGTATCTCCATTCCTGTTTGAACAGCCAATTCCCATTGTATAAGGACACACATCTGTCATTACCAAATCCTCAACTAATTTGTTCTTTTCCTTCATGGCTGCCTGTATACACGCTCCTATAACTATTGCCTCATCAGCATTTATGTCATAGTCAGGCTTTCTCTTAAACAAACCTTCTACATATTCTCGAACGACCGACATTCTGGTACTTCCACCAACCATAAGGATTCTGTCAATTTCTTCAATACTAAGCTTTGCATCCTTTAAGCTTCTCGCAATCGGCTTTTGAAGTCTTGTAAAAAGCTCTCCACAGGCCTCCTTAAATTCATCTCTTGAAATGGACATCTCAATCATTTCATCATTTATCTTACATTGCATTCTTGCCATTATTTCGTCTGATAATGCCAACTTACAAAGCTCTGCCTGCTTTGCAATATGATTTCTGATATCATCTGTCAAATCCGGCTCGTATATGTTATTCTTTCTTAAAAACATATTATAGATAACCCTTGTAAAATCTTCTCCACCAAGGAAATTATCACCGGCAACACAATGAACCTCCATAACCCTGTTACTATACTCAATAAGCGATACATCAAAGGTTCCTCCACCCAAGTCAAATACAAGAAACTTTCCTTCCTCATTTTCATTGACACCATAGGCCAAGGCTGCCGCTGTTGGTTCGCTGATAAGTCTGTCAACCTTCAAACCTGCCAATTCACCGGCAATCTTTGTTGCTTTTCTCTGCTGCTCACTAAAATATGCCGGAACACTTATAACAGCCTCCTTTATCTCGCAGCCAAGGTAAGCTTCTGCATCTTCCTTTAAATTCTTCAAAACAAGTGCAGACAACTCTGTCGGTGTATAAGTCTTTCCCTCTATTCTCCACTCCCTTTTGCTTCCCATATCTCGTTTAAACACTTCTACTGTACTATAAGGATGTGTAATTCTTCGCTCCTTTGCTGTTTGTCCCACATATACAGTTCCATCATCTCCAATGCTTACAACGGATGGTGTAAGCTTTTCTCCCAAACGGTTTGGAATAATCTTCGCTCCATTTTCACCATCAAAATATGCTATTAAACTATTGGTTGTACCCAAATCAATTCCAACTATCATATTTATCCTTCTCCTTTGTTTCACTTAAACATCTTACCTAAAATATAATTAAACATCATTACTTCAATATTACCCAGTACCAGACAATGCCTATTTTCACAGAGTAATTCCCATGCTTTTTTATATTGCTTCTTATACCATAATATCCACAACTCACTGCGTAATATACAATCATCCTTATCTAAATGCGAGTCCCACTTATGCTCCAATGCTTTCTTACGATAATATTCTTCTTGTTCCTCATCGCCTAATGCACTGCAAACATCCATCAAACAGGCATAACAGTCCCCTACTTCATCAGCACTTATATCCTCCTTAGAAACCTCTTCCAACAGATTTTCCTTAACGCCTTCAAGCTGTAATATATCAAATTTGCCTTCTTCCATATATTTTGCATGCATAGCATATACACCATCTATTGCATCCGGATCTCTCATAAATATATTATAAGCCTGTCTGTATTTTCCTGCTTTTAAATAATAGCGAAGCACTTTACTTATAATCCAACTTCCATGCTCTTCTGCCTTAATATAGTATTCGTCGGCAAGCTCGAACTCTTCCAGTTCCTCAAAAACCTCTGCTATATACATATAGGATTCATTTATGACCTCTTCATTCCTTGCATATCTTCTCATATCTTCAACAGCTATAAGAGCTTCCTGTTTCATACCTGCTCTTGCATACAACCTTGCCATAATCAAATAAATACTTTGACATTCACCATGCACATCACCTATCTTGCCAAATATACTTAAACATTCTTTCCAAATATCAATTGCTTTCTGATATCTGCTTACATCTCCGGTTACATCACCCCACTTTTTATAAAACAAATGTATTGTATAATAATCCGAAGCACTTCTTGCCATTTCTTTTAGCTTAAGCCCAATATCTTCAACTCTCTTATACAATGTTTCATCATATTTACCCAACACTCCTGTGTAAGCCCCAAATGCACCACTATACATACGGCAATAATCTGCATAACCATCCATTGAAAGCATTAAGTTCTCTGTGTCTATCCACAACTTTTCAAGTCCCTTTATATCTCCAATATCACCATAGCACCTTAATAAAATCTCATAACACCAAATTTTATCAAAGTCATCTTTTGCATTTTTCAACCATTCTAATCCACTCTTAATAGCCTTGCGATAATCCTCTGTATAATAGTGCATAATAGTTAGATTCATATATTTTTCAGGATGATTGTAATCGGAGTTTTTAAGGCTTATCAATAGACTTTTAAGCTTTTTATGTATTTTTTCATCATATTTTTTATACAATGAAAGTGATGCTATTCTAAACAGCAAATTCAAATCAATACATCCATACTTGCTTTCTGCCGGAATATTTACCTCCTGTTTCTTAATTCTTGTAAACAGCTTTATCCATTCCTTCTTACACTCATCGCTATAACAATTATAATTTCTTTTTATTCTTCCATACTCATACTGCTCAAAACACTTGTCCTTTACTTCTTCTAAAAGTTCACAAATAAGACTTTCCTTTCCACTATCACAAGCAAATTGTGCCATCATCAGTAATACTTCCACTCTCTTTGGTGCTACTGATTTCAAATAGTAAAAATCAAAATACACTTTATCTTTTTTTGTCATACAATAATCAGCATATCCTCGAAGTGTTAATATAGTAAATGATATAGGATACTCTTCTAATAATTCATTACATTTATCTATACACTCTGCATACTTCTTCTGTTCAAACAAATATCTTGCCTTTAATTCTTCCCACTCTAACTGCTCTATAGGGTTTAGCTTTTGCTTATCATACTCATCAAGCTTTTCCCAAGAAGACTGCATAGGTTCAATATCATATTCATTAAAATAACTTAACACTCTTGCCACATGATAATTCCAGCTATCTATAGCCGGGTCTGTAACTTCATTTATTATTTGCAATGCGTCTTTTTCACGATTGGAACGAAGATACATTCTACACATTTGAATACGCTCTAAGTCAGAAATCTCCTCTCCACCTTCCACCTTCTTTTGGTATTCTGCTTCCATAGTTTCATATATTCGTTCTGCATTTTTTTCAATAAAATCCTCCGGGTGCAACCAAGATAACTGCTTATTAAGCATATATGCTTCAAAATTCATTGAAACCTGTTCACAACATATAGCCATCTGATAAATCATCGGATAATTCTTTAATGAAACTGTGTTATATAACTGATGTAATTGTTCTTTTGCCTCTTTAAGTTCACCTTTGAATATCATATATTGAACCTTCAACAACTTTACATCATCTGTTTCACCAAACAATTGGCTAAGGACCTCTATCTGCTCATCTATCGCTTTCGCTTCCATATCTTCAAAATGTAAAGCCAGCTTCATACACTCATATGGAAGATAGGTTACTTTATATCTGTCAAGCTTTTTCCTAATGCCATTCACTTCTTCCTGATTATTCTCATTTTCTATATATGGCATCAAGCGATACATTCTCTCATAGGCTTCGAAAAATCCATCGACATCCCACTCTTCATTAACTATAACCTTAGTAAAATCAACCATTTCACTTAATTTAAGCTTCTTATTTTCCATTCTTAAATAAAAAGAAAAATACTCTAATTCATTTGGCGAAAAGTTAAAGAAATTATCAAGCAACTTCCATATTTCACCAGGAAGATAACATGCCTCTGATTTATCCTCAAATAAAAATCCATATATTCTCTGTCTACATTTATCATAGTATGTAATCTTGTAAGGAATGTCATCATACAATAACTTTTTCCACTCTTCTATATCACAGCGCCTCTCAAACTCTTCCCACAATACTCTTACCTTGTGCCACCAGTTATCAACAGTTCTCTGTATAAAACATTCCCTTACCTCTTGTGAATTTTCCTTTGCCAAACAGCCCTCTTCACTATCGTAAGCATCATCTTCAAGTTCCTCGAATTCACACACCGTCTCAGCATACTCCAAAGCCTCTTCATAAGCCTCTCTCAGTTTCATGAATTCTTCTGGCTTTTCTTCCGGATGAGTAAGCTTTAATTGTGTACGATATGCGTTTTTTATAGCTTTTTTATCATTTGTTTTTTCTATTTGTAAGATTTTCCAAATACTCACAGCTTTTCCTCGTTTTACTATTCTCTCATTTATCCTCAGTTATAAAGTTTCACACCAATCCAAATATTCTGTAAGCTTCTTTCTTGCACTCTCGATTGGCTTTTTCTTTTCCAGCTTTAATGCTTCTTCAAACCCTTCTATAAGCCTTGATATTTCCGCTCGCTCTTCTTCCAGACATTCACAATACATATTTTCAGCTCTTGCCATTACCAAGCTGTTAATATCATTTTCTCTGTCATCAATATCCAGATAACGAAGTTCCTCTAATCTTGCCTTAGCCTGCTCCATATCAAGTTCGCTTCCTTCATTCAAAACTGTAGTTGCATATGTTTTATCCACACTAGGAATATATATTTCATAATGTATAATTCCATTATTGTCCAAAATCAGACTCTCAATCAGTTCAGTACTCTCATCTTCTGTTTCAGGAACAATTAATTCTAACTCACAAATTTTATTTATATTAGTACCATACTCATCCTCTGCCTGCCAGATTCGTTGAGCATAGAACTTCGGTTTCTGGATGTTTCTTTTTGATATTCGTGCAGGAATAATATGATTTTTAGGAATGACAACTTCAAAAGCTCGTCTAAAGTCGTAATCATATGTTGTTCCCACAGTTTTACCAATATAATATGGGCATATGTCTGTCATAACGATATCCTTCATACCCTCTGACTTATCATACAACGCACCCTGTAATGCAGCTCCATACACAACCGCTTCATCAGGATTGATTTTATATGTCAATTCCTTGTCTGACATTTTCTCAATTGCTTTTCTGACAATGGACAGCTTCGTTCCACCGCCTACCATAATTATATCTTCAATATCATGTGATTCATATTCCGATTCAGCTATAGCCTGTACCATAAGCTTTCTCATTTTCTCCAGTAAATCAAAACATACCTTTTCATATTCTTCTTCTGAAATATGATATTCATATTGCTGATTTTGGA
>CAZESO010000045.1:0-12422 GCA_964515325.1 uncultured Roseburia sp.
CTGGTCGAGAATTAAGTGACTTTACTGTTGAAACCCAGAAAGAACTTAAAGCCATCGAACCAGGAAAACGAGGTATCCGCCTTGATGTTCTTGTATCCGTCCCTGACACAGACGGCAAAACCAGTGAACTGTATGACATAGAGCCTAATGATTATTATGAACCTGATTTAGCCAAAAGAACTCGCTTTTACAATTCTCTTACCGATGTAAAACTTCTAAATAGTGGAGAAGATTTTGGTGAACTTCCTGAACTGATTTCCATATGGATATTGCCTTACGACCCCTTCGGCGACAATAGAATGCTCTATACTGTAAAAAACATAGTGACAGAGAAACCTGATTTAAAGTATAATGATGGTGTAACTAATCTGTTTTTATACACTGAGGGTACAGTTGGCGGTTCCAAAGCATTAAGCGATTTGTTAAATCATATGACACACACCACTGCCGAAAATGCCCTTGATTCTGATTTAAAGCAGATTCAAAGTATAGTTGACTCTGTTAAGAGTAATAGAGAAGTAGGTGAACGATATATGTCGATGGAAAAGATAATGGAATCAGCAAAATATCATGGATTTGCTCAGGGCAGAGCAGAAGGCAGAGCAGAAGGCAGAGCAGAAGAACGCAAGGAAAATATACAGGCTTTCATTGAATCATATATGGAAGATGATTTTTCCAAAGAGCAAATCAAAGTCAAATTAACAACCAAGTTTAAGCTTTCTGAATCAGAGGCTGATGAATATTTAAAGAAACACTACAAATAATCTTTAGAATTGGACGATATTGGAAAAAGAAACAACTTTGTGAAATGATAAGACCAAAGAGGAAATGACAACTACTCAAATGGAAGGTAGTCGACTAACAGAAGAACAAACAAGAAGCGTATACGAAACTCAAACTATTGGTGTTACAGATGGATATGAGAAGATTGATGATATTATTGAGAATTTGATTTTAATGTGATATAATAAAAGTATTGATTTGGTGTGTGAGGTAAAAATTATGAAATATTCAGATAACAAAGACTACAAGGTTATTGCCTTTGTTATGGCATGTATTCATATAGATGCTACAGAGTCAAGGGTAAAAATGGTAGCGAAGAAATGTAGAGATTATAATTGCAGAGTAGTTTTCTATTCTACTCAAACAGATTTTAAAGATGATATCCATAGCGAACAGATAGGTAATAGAGAGACAGCTATATTCGATATTATAGATGTGGAGAAATTTGATGCTATAGTGCTAATGTCAGAGTCATTTAAAGAGAATGAACTCAAAGAAAAATTTGTTAAAAGGGCACTTGAAGCAAATGTACCAGTTATCGCAGTTGAGTCCCCAATGGATGGTTGTATTAACATTTCATTTGATTATAAGACACCATTTAGAATGATTGTAAAGCATATGGTAGAGCATCATGGATATCGAAAGATAAATTATATGGGTGGTAATAAAGGGATATCTTTTGCTGATGACAGGTTGCAGATATATAAGGAAGTATTACAGGAAAATGGAATTCCGTATGATGATAAAAGGGTGTATTATGGTGACTTTTGGGAACTTCCAACAATTGCAGCGATGGATAAGATGTTTGAAGAGTGGAAAGAAATGCCCGAGGCAATAATATGTGCAAATGATGTTATGGCAATTACCGTATGTGATTGTCTGAAAAAAAGAGGATATAGAGTGCCGGAAGATGTGGCTGTTAGCGGCTTTGACGGTATGGAAGTTGAGAATTATCATTATCCAAGACTGCTTACCAGTGGGAATAATCAGAAGATGTTTATTGATGGTATGTTCAAGTTGGTTAATTCTCCAGATTTGAAGGTGGAAGAAAAGTCGGTATTGATTCCGGCTTACAGTGATATACAGATAGGCGGTTCTTGCGGATGTTCGAAAAAACAGACTGTCAATGCAGCAGAAGCGATGGTTATGTTGAAAACCGATATGCAGGAACAGATGATTTATCAGTCAAGGCTTGGTCGTACTATAGTAAGCAGTGGTAATAACAAGGAAAAAGGTATGGTTGAAAAGATTATTCCAAAACATTTAGGTGTTTTGAATTACTATGATTTTTGGTTTGTTGCAAATCATAGATTGCTGACAGAAAGTTATTTACCAGTAGCAGAAGATGATGAAGAATCTAAAAATACAATACATTATGCGGTGAAAGACAAAAAAACAGAGGTTGAATATATTTCTGGGCTTAAGGACGATGAAATAGTCCCAGATTTTTATGAATATTTAGAGTCAGAGCATCCTTTACTTGTTATGTCAGTGCAAAATCCAGAAGACGAAAGGGGTTATGCAGTGATTCGTTTTGATGAGGACAAATTTAAGTGTTTATCATATGCAGGTTTTTTATCACATTTCAGATATCTTTTGGAAATGATTCGTATGAGTAAAGTAGCTATGGATGTGTATAGAAATGATGCACTTACAGAAATAATGAATCGAAATGGTTTTTATGAAAAGTTTCAAAATCTTATGAGAAACAATACTATTGAAGAACTTACAGTTATTTCGATGGATTTGTACAAGTTTAAAAATATTAATGATACATTTGGACATGCTGAAGGTGATATTGCGCTTATGAATGTAGGACGAATTATCAATGAAATCCTGCAAAAAGGGGAGATTGGAGCAAGACTTGGTGGCGATGAGTTTCTTATAGTTTTATATAAAGGAAATCAGAAGGAAAGAAAAGAAGAAATAATAAAAGCTCTTGAGGAAAAGTCTGCTGAATACAATAGAAATAATAGGAAAGAATACAAGATAATTTTTAGTATTGGTACATATACAGGTAATATACAGGAGAGAAATTTGGATTATTTCTTAAAGCAGGCTGATAAGCTTATGTATAATCATAAGAGTGAGCAGCGAATGCGAGAGTAAGGGCATATAATGAAACGATTATTTACAATTGATTTAAAAGACTATGATAAAGGCTTGAAGATTATGAATAGGCGAAATTTCTGGAGTTATATAACTAATGGAACATATTGCATTGGATGTACAGGCGGAACGGTATATGTATATGATAATGCAGGTAATGAGATTGGGAGATTTAAAGATATTAGATATGCGTATCATGTGGCGTTTGTTCCGAATAAAAATGTAATTGTTGTACAGTCGACAGATGGTAAGTATTTCTACAATGTGGAAATGCATACGGAATGTAGCTATGATATTGCAAAATTGAATGATGAGGTGCTGTCTGAAAAATATGAAATAATAGAAGATGTCAGTGATTTTTATCGCTCGTATAAGTTACTTGAGTCAGAGGGCTTTACTAAAAAAAGCTAAAGAGTGGTCGGGCTTTAAATATATGAATGTTGATATAACAGGAATTGAAGATTGGAACATTTCTCTTGAGCAGTTGTGGGAAAAGCGAAAGAATAAAGGCATAAGGTTTGGTATATCTTATATTGGTGTGTCATGGAAGAATTTAAAATAATAGAAACTAAGGGAGAATAAAGATGAGTTGTATTAAATGGAGGTGGATAGCGTGGCTTATTCGTTTGATAGGTGGAGTACTGATTATAATAGGAGTGTCAGCTGATAGTGATATAATGCTGGTTATTGGTGGAATAATAGCAATCGTCAGTGGTGGTATAAGCTTTAACAAGTGGAGATGTCCTAGCTGTAATAGATATTTGTCAGAACAATTGCCGATATTTACTGAATATTGCCCACATTGTGGAGAATCGTTGGAAGAGTAGAGGAAAACTACGGATTAAAATTGGGAATCCAATTTTAGTACGTAGTTTTTTGATGAAAATGATAATTGTTCTCAAATTTACGGACTCTATATAAAATTTTTTCTTCTACTTGCATTTCTAAAATTACAGGTATATAATAACAGGCGGTGGCGTTAACCACAAAATACATAAAACCAAAATTAAAAAAGAAAGGAAATGTTCCTTATTCCCGATAAATTCTCATTTGAATACGGAGCATTATATGGTGACAAAATGGTTAAAATTAATTGCTTAAACCCAATAGCAAAGGTAGGTATGAATGCATTACCTGCAACATTTGGAACAACAGACAATTTTGCAGAAGCTCAGGCAGTACTTGTTAGAAGTGCTTCTATGCATGAGCTTGATTTACCTGAATCTTTACTTGCTGTAGCAAGAGCCGGAGCAGGTGTAAATAATATTCCACTTGATAAGTGTGCAGAGAAAGGTATCGTAGTATTCAATACTCCAGGTGCAAATGCTAATGGTGTTAAGGAATTAGTTATAGCCGGAATGCTTCTTGCTGCTCGTGATATTCGCGGCGGTATGAAGTGGGTATCTGACAATAAAGAAGATGCAAACATTGGTAAAACAATGGAAAAGGCAAAGAATGCTTTTGCCGGAACGGAAATTAAAGGCAAAAAGCTTGGTATCATCGGACTTGGAGCTATCGGTGTATTAGTTGCTAATGCGGCTGTAGGACTTGGCATGGAAGTTATCGGTTGTGACCCATATCTTTCAGTAACAAATGCTCTTCATCTTTCAACAAAGGTAGAACTTGTAAAGTCAAATGCAGAAGTATTTGCACAGTGTGATTACATCACAGTACATGTACCACTTCTTGAAGATACAAAGGGTATGATTAACAGAGCTTCTCTTTCAATGATGAAGGATGGCGTTGTTATTCTTAACTTTGCTAGAGACCTTCTTGTAAATGATGATGATATGAAGGAAGCTTTAGAGTCAGGTAAAGTAAAGAAATATGTTACAGACTTCCCAAATGCTAAGACAGCTAACATGGATGGTGTTATTGCATTCCCACATCTTGGTGCTTCAACAGAAGAATCAGAAGATAACTGTGCAATAATGGCAGCTAAGCAGCTTGTTGATTACATTGAAAATGGTAATATCATTAACTCTGTAAACTACCCAGCTTGTGATATGGGTGTTTGCAACAAGGCTGGACGTATTGCAGTTAACCATAAGAATGTTCCAAACATGATTAGTCAGCTTACAGGTGCTTTTGCATCAGAAAATATCAATATTTCTGATATGTTAAATAAGAGCCGTGGTGACTTCTCATACTCAATGTTTGACTTGGATTCACCTTCAACACAGACAGTTGTAGAAAAACTTATGGCTATTGATGGTGTAATTAAGGTTAGAATTATTAAATAGTTTTTAAGACTTAAAGAGTCTATAGTAAAAATGTCCCTTGTTAAGTACAGGGGGCATTTTGAGATTATATAGAGACAAAAAAGTCTACCAATGATTTTATGGATAAAATATTGAAAGAGATGTTATTTGAAAAGTAATCAGGGATATTACATTATCGAGGAGAATTTATATGGAAACAACCAACAGTTTATTCGAATTTATACAAGAATCAACCTGTTCATTTACTACAGCTCAGGCAGTAATGAACAGACTTAAAGAAGAAAAATTTACTGAGCTTAATATGAATGAATTATGGAGTGACATAAAGCCGGGTAAATATTTCATAAATATGCATTATTCTTCAGTGATTGCATTTACCATAGGGGAAGCTGTTTTGAAGGATAAAATGTCACAAGATAATATAAACAGCCATAATCTTCTTAGAATAGCAGCATCACACACAGACAGTCCGGCACTCTACATTAAGCCTAATGCAGAGATGACTACAGGAAATTATGGCAAGTTGAATGTGGATGTATATGGCGGACCAATCCTTAATACATGGCTTGACAGACCATTATCCATAAGTGGTAGAATTTCCTATAAGAGTGAAGATGTGTTTAAGCCGAATGTAAAGATTGTGGATTTTAAAGAAAATATTTGTACCATTCCTAATATGGCAATTCATATTAATCGTGAAGTAAATAAAGGATTTGAGCTTAATAGACAGACTGATATGTCGCCCTTGTGCGCTGTTTTATCAGAGGAATTATCAAAGGATGATTTCTTTATGAATCTGTTGGAAGAAAAGTCAGGAGTGCCAAAGGATGATATTCTCGACTATGAGTTATACCTTTACAATAATGACAAGCCTGAATATGTAGGAATAAACAAAGAGTTTGTTTCTGCACCGAGAATCGACAATATTACATCTGTAAAAGCTTGTTTGGAGGCAATTATAGGGGATGTAAGAGAAAATGGTGTAAATGTAGCTGTATTTTATGATAATGAAGAAATTGGAAGCCAGACAAAGCAGGGAGCTGACTCAACATATGTGTCAATGGTGATTGAAAAGCTTTTTACAGCATTATCATATGCCAGAGAAGAGTTTATAAGCATTATTACAAATGGATTTTATTTGTCATTAGATGTGGCTCACGGACATCATCCAAACCATCCGGAAAAGTCTGACCCAACAAATGTTAATAATATAAATGATGGTATTGTCATTAAACGTTCAGCAAAGCAATCATATAGTACAGACAGCATTGCTATTGGCATAATTGAGCAGATTTGTAAAAATGCAGATATAAAATATCAGAAGTATTCCTGCCGTTCAGATGGAACTACGGGAAGTACACTTGGAACAATTGCAAACAAATATCTTCCAATGTATTGCGTGGATGTTGGAATTCCGATACTTGCTATGCATTCAGCAAGGGAGCTTATGGGTGTGGAAGATCAAAACAGTTTGGAAAAATTGGTTAAAGAATATTTTATATAAGTAAATGGAAGAGGCAATTAATGATTGTCTCTTCTTTGGTTATTATTGCAACAATGTTTGTTAAATGTTATAATACGCTTTGTGAAAATAGAAAAGTTATGAATCAGATTGAATTAATCGTTTCAGAATGGAGGAAAAAATGGCAGTAGTTAGACCGTTTAGCTGTGTTAGACCAAAGGAAGAGTTGGCTGGAAGAGTAGCAGCATTACCATATGATGTTTACAATAGAAAAGAAGCTTGTGAAGTGGTAGCAAAGGAAGAGTTATCATTTCTTAAGATTGATAGAGCAGAAACACAGTTTGATGACAGTGTGGATACATATGATGCAAAAGTTTATGCAAAGGCAAAAGAGCTTCTGGATGGAATGATCGCAGATGGTACATTTATTACTGATGCTGATAAATGTTATTATATTTATGAATTAACCATGGATGGCAGAATGCAGACAGGGCTTGTGGCTTGTGCGTCAATTGATGATTACCAGAATAATGTGATTATGAAGCATGAGAATACAAGAGCTGACAAGGAAATTGACAGAATTACACATGTTGATACATGTGATGCTCAGACAGGTCCGATTTTCCTTGCATATAGAGCAAATGAAGTTATAAGAGCTGTGGTTTCAAAAACTAAGAAAAATGTGCCAATCAATGATTTTACGTCAGATGATGGTATTAAGCATATTGTGTGGAAGATTGGTGAAGCTGAAGATATTAGCACTATCGAAGGTGCATTTGCAGGTATCAATGAAATTTACATTGCAGATGGTCACCACAGAGCTGCTTCAGCTGTAAAGGTTGGTTTGAAGAGAAGAGAAGCTAATCCGGGATACACAGGGGAAGAGGAATTCAATTTCTTTTTATCAGTATTATTTCCTGATGAAGAGCTTATGATTATGCCATATAACAGAGTTGTTAAGGATTTAAATGGACATAGCAAGGAAGAATTCATTGAGATTATTTCAAAGAATTTTGATATTGAAAATCTTGGTGCAAACCCATATCAGCCGGTGAATAAAGGTGAAGTGGGTATGTACTTGGATAAGGAATGGTACAAGTTAACAGCAAAAGCTCATATTTTAAATGATGACCCAGTTACAGGGCTTGATGTGTCTATATTGCAGGATAATGTACTTGCGCCGGTGCTTGGCATTGGTGACCCTAAGACTGATAAGAGAATTGATTTTATTGGTGGTATCAGAGGCTTGGCTGAACTTGAGAGAAGATGCGCTCTTGACATGGAAGTTGCATTTTCTATGTATCCAACATCGATTGCAGAGCTTTTTGCAGTAGCTGACGCTAAGAAATTAATGCCGCCTAAGTCTACATGGTTTGAGCCCAAGCTTAGAAGTGGATTGTTTATACACAAATTGTCTTAGGTGACAGATGTATAGGTGGAATGCATAGTAGTTGAATGAATGTTTTGAATTTAGGAGTATGTATGGAAAATAAGTCGAATGCATATAAAACAAAGCAGAGAGAAGCTATTCTTGAATATATAGTAGAGAATAAGGAAAAACATATTACTGCTGATGAGATTATAACCAGATTTTCAAAGCAGGAGCATCCTATAGGAAAATCAACAGTTTATAGGTATTTAGATAAGCTTTGTAAAGAGAATATCATTAGAAAATTCACTATTGATGGCAGTAGCAGTGCCTGTTATCAGTATGGTACAGGAAGTGAAAGCTGTCATGAGCATTATCATTTTAAATGCGAAAATTGTGGAGAATTATTTCATGTAGGCTGTAAGCTTATGAATGGAATTAAGGAGCATGTTATGGCAGAACATGATTTTGTGATTGATAGTAGTAAAACTGTGTTTTATGGAATGTGCGGGAAGTGCAGGAAATAAGTGAATAGAAGTGTATGAGAAAAGGTGTGCGTAGCTGGAATGAGCTAACGCACCCTTTTTAGATTTATATAGTATGCAGTTTTTTTGAACGAGGTACAGAAGGGGAGATTTGGTATTGTGTACCTCACTTTTTTAAAAACGAGGTATTGATATAGAGTTTACATATGCAGTACCTCGCTTTTCGCCGATTTTGTCAAAAAATTCATTTTTTCGAGGTACTTATAAGTATATTTGAAACTTCTGTACCTCATTTAGTAAATGTGTGAGGTATGGAGAGATAAATAATATTGTCAGTACCTCATTAAGAAATTGTGTGAGGTATGGAGAGATAAATAATATTGTCAGTACCTCATTAGGAAATTGTGTGAGGCATAGGAGTGTAAATAATAGTGTGACTACCTCGGTCAAAATGTAAATAAAAAAATAGTCTATGAAAAAATAATCTCCTTGCAACATTTCTTATTCTATGATACTATTTGTTTTGAAATTGAAAATGAGTTTCAAATTCGAAGAGGAATTACAAAGTTACAAACTTAAAATTGGAGATTTAGTAATGGTTAAATGTAAAAGAATAGTTCTAATAGCTGTTATGTTTGTGATGACATTATGTTTTGCAGCGTGTAGTACAGAAAAAGAAGATGACGGAAAGATAACAATAATAACAACTTTATTTCCGCAATATGATTTTGCAAAGCAGATTGTGGGTGATAAGTGTGAAGTGATACTTTTGTTGCCACCTGGAACGGAGGCTCACAGCTATGAACCAACACCTAAGGATATTATAAATATTAATAATGCGGAAATGTTTATATATACGGGTGATGATATGGAGGCATGGGTTCCAACTATATTAGATGCAGTGGATAATAAGGACTTGAAAGTAGTGGATGTGTCGGATGGAATAGAACTTATAAATACAGGGGAAGCAGAACATACTCATAGCCATGAAGATGCAGAAGAGTATGAAGAACAGTTACACGAAGAAGAATTACATGAAGAAGAAAATCATGAAGAAGAAATTCATGATGAACACGAGCAGAGTGATGAAAATGTGTTTGGCCACGCTCATTCACATGATATAGACCCACATTTTTTCACAAGTCCTGAGAATGCAATTGTTATGATGGATACTATTTTAGAAGAAGTTATAGCACTTGATCCTGAAAATGCAGAGTATTATAGAGAAAACTGTGAAGCATATATTTCTGAAATAGAAAAAGTAGATGCCAGATTACATGAGATTACAGAAAATGCTGAAAACAAAACTATCTATTTTGGTGGAAAGTTTGCAATGTTGTATTTTGTAAATGAATATCATTTAAGCTATGTTTCACCATTTGATTCTTGTTCTCATGAGGCAGAAGCTAATCCAAAGGATATTGTTGAAATAATAGAATGTATGAGAGAACATGGTGCTACAACGGTATTTTATGAAGAATTAGCGGATCCTAAAGTGGCGAATATGATAGCAGGCGAAATAGATGGAGATACATTGTTATTGCATTCATGTCATAATGTTTCGAAGGATGAATTTGAGAGCGGAGTGACATATGTTGATTTGATGAATCAGAATGCAGATAATCTTGAAAAAGGTTTGAAATAGAAAGGTACGGTTTTGGTATGGCGCAGATAATTTGTGAAAATGTTTCAGTATCATATGAAAAAGAAAAGATTATAGATAATGTCAGCTTTAATATAGAAGCAGGTGATTATGTAAGTATAGTTGGTGAAAATGGTTCTGGTAAAAGTTCGATAATTAAGGCAATTTTAGGACTTGTTCCACTGAAGAGCGGAAAGGTTATATTGGATGAAGGATGTAAGAGAACTCATATAGGGTATATCTCACAGCAGAATCCTAATCAGGAGGATTTTCCGGCGTCAGTATATGAGGTTGTATTGTCAGGTTGCTTATCGGCAAAAGGTTTTAATCCTTTTTATGGAAAAAAGCTTAAGGAAATGGCAAAGGAATATATGGAACTTCTGGGAGTTGATGAATTTGCGGATAAGACATTCAGGGATTTGTCAGGCGGTCAGAAGCAGAGAGTAATGCTTGCAAGGGCGTTGTGCGCTACAGACAAAGTATTATTTTTAGATGAGCCTGTAACAGGACTTGACCCGGTAGCAATATTAGAATTTTATGAGATAATCAATAATTTGAATAAGAAAATGGGGATTACAATTATAATGATTACACATGATACTCAGAATGCCCTTAATTATTCAAACAAGATTTTGCATTTGTATAGAGACAGTTCAAAGTATTTCTTTGGAAACAAAGAAGATTATATGAAGCACGAAGGTTATCATATGTGTAGCTGTGGAAGTGAACATACAAGCAAGGAAAGAATTCATAAGGCAAATTAGGAGGCAGAATATGTATATTATAGAGACTTTACAGCAAATGTTTTCATATTCATTTCTTGTCAGGGGAATGATTGTAGGTATGATAGTTGCGGTGTGTGCATCGCTTCTTGGTGTTATATTGGTTTTAAAGAAATATTCTATGATAGGTGATGGATTATCACATGTTTCGTTTGGTGCCATGGCAATAGGTTTAGCATTTGGATTTGCGCCTATTAAGGTGGCTATTCCGGTGACAATTATTGCGGCGTTTTTAATGCTTAGAATAAGTGACAACAGTAAAATAAATGGAGATGCAGCCATAGCGTTAAGTTCAAGTAGTTTCCTTGCAATAGGTATTATTATGAATTCGGTGGTTACAGGTACAAGCATTGACTTAAACAGCTATATGTTTGGCAGTATTCTTGCCATAAGTAACGAAGATATGTGGATTTGTATTGTTTTGGGAATTATTATTGCAGTGGCATTTTTATTCTTTTATCATTACATATTTGCGATTACATTTGATGAGAATTTCGCGGCAGCTACAGGTGTAAAGGTGCAGTTGTACAAGACAGTATTGTCAGTACTTACAGCACTTACAGTTGTTATTGGAATGAGAATAATGGGTACTTTGCTTATTTCAAGCTTAATTATATTCCCTGCATTGTCATCGCTGATGGTATTTAAAAGATTTAGACAGGTTATGGTAGGTGCAGTTATAATATCATTTGTAAGCTTCTTTGTGGGAATGGTTTGTTCGTATATGTTCAGTATTCCAACAGGAGCAAGTATTGTTGTTGTAAATTTAATTGTATTTATCATTATGTCTTTGATTGGAAATATAAAAAAATAGTAGTAGATATACTTAAAATGTGCTATAATTATCATAATGATTGACCGTGATAAGGAGGTATGTTTTTTGAGAAAGAGTATATATAAATTATTAGACTGGAGAAATATAGAAGGGGTTATTTATGCTGACATAGATAACCCTAAAAGTGTTCTTGGACCTAAGCAGATAAAAGGTGGTCTGTTGGTACAGGCATTTATTCCTGATGCCATTTCTGCAAAGGTTATTTTTAAAACTGGTGAAGAATGCAAGATGGAAGAGGCAGATGATGGTTATTTTGTAGCATATTTGCCTAAGAAGGAATATGAGTTGTATGAGATTGATGCAAAGTTTGAGAATGGTGGAAATGCCAGATATTATGATGCATATCAGTTTTCGCATGATATTCCTGAAAAGCAGCTTAAGAAGTTTAACAGTGGTGTGAATTACGAGATTTATGAGTATCTTGGAGCTCATAAGACAGTTAAGAATGGTGTAGAAGGTTTTACATTTGCAGTATGGGCACCGATGGCGTCAAGAGTCAGTGTTGTCGGCGATTTCAATCTTTGGGATGGCAGAAGACACATTATGGAGCGTGTTGGTGATACAGGTGTATTTGCAATATTTATTCCGGAAGTTAAAGCTGGCGATTTGTATAAGTATGAGATACAGAAGTACGGTGGTGGAAATGTTTTAAAAGCAGACCCATATGCTTATGCGGCACAAAAGAGACCGGATACTGCCTCTGTTTTGTGCGATGGTTTGGACTATGAATGGA
>CAZESO010000046.1:0-12369 GCA_964515325.1 uncultured Roseburia sp.
CCGCACCTCCTTCACTTAACCTATTATTTCACTTATATTAACTGTTTTTCTAACTGCTATATCAGAGGCTTTATAGAAATCTCCAAATCCCATATCTTTCACAATAACTTCAAAATTCGAATCATCACTATAGCTTACAACAATTTCAACTCTTGTTGCCTTATTAACCCTCTTTGGAAAACCTGCCAAACTAATTTCTATGTTCTTAACAACTGTATTATCCACAGACGAAACTATCAAATCAATTCCATTTATATCATCAAGTATACATTGAGTCTTAACTCCTGCTTCATACCAGTTGGTACCCGCCTTTGACAAAAGAACTGTTATATTCTTTTCTTTATGCTTAACAACGATTCCAATGTTAGCTTTTGTTCTTCCATCGCAAGAAAAAATGTATTCTGAATCTTTTATGTTCCTATATCTTTTCATTGCTGCAAAGCATGTACCCTTCACAAAAAGATTATAACCTTTAAACACTCTTCTTCTATTGCATATTTCTTTAATGGACTTATCAGCCCATTCATCATAAAAACCAACACCTGTCAAAAATACACTTGAAATAATGTTTTTCCCAAACTTTTCCTGAACAAGACGCAAAAATTTATCATCAAGTCTTTCTTTATCAGCCTCTGTCGACATATATGACATATCCATAAGCTTAGAAAAATCTTCTTCTTCAACAGATATAACACTCGGCACTCTATTCTTCATAGCTTTAAGTCTTCTATACTTAAAATGATGATTACTAAAGTCAAAAATAACAACATCATTAACCCATAATTCTCTTTTCTGGTTAATAACATAATAAATAAATGCCTCAGTATGATTAATCATTCTGATATTATCTTCTTTGTATCCCATTATTCTTAACTTTTTAAGCACTGCACCTGTCACATTTTTATTAGCATTTTCCACAGCAACTGCAATATGCCCAACATTTGAAAAGCCTATTATTTCTTTAGCTTTTTCAATAAGAAGTTCAATATATATTCCAACAAGCTCTTTGGCAAAATACTCTTTTTCTTCTATAACATATTTACCATTATCGTTAATGGCATCAAGAAAATTATCAATATAATTTCCTGTTTCACCTTCATCCTTCGCTCTGAACGCTGCTTCCTCGCCTATACACCATTGATCAACATTTTTCATTTTATACATACATGTTGGTATGAGATATCGCTTTTCATCCTTTGTAACACTCATAGTTTCCGGTTCCTGCATTCCTTCACACATAAACCCTACCAACGAATAGTCTTTCGATATATCAATCCCCAGAACTGCTATATTCATTTGTTTGTTTAGTACCAGATTTTCCACGACTGTTCTCCTAACTATTTAATCTCAAACATTTCTTCATTAAGTTTTATTGCTGCATAAAAATCTGCTGCCAATTCTTCCAGAGTAGTGTCCTCACCCATCTCACGGCAAAGCATCATACTGTTCAACATTCCATATCTTGTATCATCTTTTATACTTTCTTCTTCTCCAATGAATATATTCTTACTTTCAGATACAATCTTCTCTTCAAAACCTTCTTCAGAAATATAATACTTAAATGTTTCACCATAAAACATTACATACTCAAATGTATACACTCCCTGACAGATTTCTCTCATTTCTTTTACTGTATATGACTGTTTTTCAAGATCACCCTTTTCCACAATATAATGAATAAACACTCTATTGTCAGGCGTTGTTTTATATTCCACTATAAATTTATCTGCCATAGAATCCGGCAACTCAAAATATTTGCTGAAATCTCTGTAGAATTTAAATTTCTTACCTTTCGCACACATTGTCTCAATAATATTTCTACACAATTCAACTTCAATTTCATCAAGATTGTCTTTCTCAGAGCAGTGCTTAATATAAGCCAATTTACAAATATCAATTAAATCTTCATTCTGTAATATTTCTTTTTTGATATGTTCAAAAATTACTTCATCAATAACAGCCTCTTTAGTGAAATAATCATATGCTTTTCTTACAAGCACAGCCTTTTTAACCTTATGAGAAGCACCTTTTCTACAATAGCTGTCGAAGATCTTGCCGATAACCGAACTACATTCTCTTGTAAAAAGTATCTGCGAAATAACTCTTTCATCCAATTCTCTGCTTTGACATTCAAAACTGTTGCATGACTTCCATACATCAAGCATTTCTTTGGTTGTAGCATTATAATTTTCGCTTATATATCTTAATGTATTTTCATTATATTTTCCTTTTTTGTATGCGAAAACAGCCATCTGTGTAAGTTCATCAGATGGTTCTGCTCCTCTTTCAATCAACTTAGAGCAGCATTTCATCACTCTTGCCGGTTCTATATTGCCATACCCAAACTCCTTCATCAAAAGAAATGCCCTTTCAAACATTCCCCTTACAACCAAAAGTTCTATTATTTTAATTTTGGACTCATTTGAAAGATTAGTTATGTCTACACTCTCCAAATATGAATCAACCACATCGCCATCATAATTCAAAGCATAATAATCCACTATTTGTTTCTCAACCAGTAACTTGTACTTGTCTTTTATGCTCTCCAAAGTTGAAACAAATTTAAGAATAAGTGCAGAATTTGCATTCTTTATACCATAGCTTAAATATTTATCACAAAAATATAATAATATTCCATCATTCTTAACAGATGTATCGAAGCATAACTGCATAAAATCATCAAGTTCCAAAAGTCTTGTTATCTTCCCATGCTCTTCGCCAACATATCTGTTTCCGAATAAATCTACATACACAACAACTGCATCTTCTGTGTACATGGTTACAAACGCCTTGTTTCCAATAACCGGATAAACCTTTCCGTCTTTTAATTCCTTATGAAATACCACAAGTTCCTTAATATATGGATTATTACACTCAACCATATATGTATTAATAATTTCCGGAAGATTTTCTGCCATATGTTCATCCACAATAGACTGTCTTAAAAACTCTTTGTAAATAACACTATAATTTTCATCTATCTTTCCATTTAATATGCCGTCAATTGCAAATAACTCCATCTGCTTTTCATACATATTATAAATGTTGCTAATCTCGTTTTTGTGCTCAATAACATTTCTATATAATAGCGCTAACCGCCTTGATGAAATGCTTCTTCCCGCCATAATTCCACTTTGGTCATTCATATCATTATAAGTAAAATACAGTAATATTACCTGCGGTATGAGTTCATCGTAATCATCAGGCAATGTATGTAAAAAGTATTCATAAAGTCCTGTTACTTTTACTCCGTTTTGAACCGCAAGATTATACCAATAGAAATACTTTTTATCATTCTTATTAGTTCTAATAAGCATCTGTACAAGAGACTCCAACACAGACTTATCTTCATACATCCTATATAAATGCTCCATAACTCTGAAAAGCTGTCTGTTAAATTTCTTTTCCTTCATCATAAGCTCAGAAAGCTGCTTTGAAAGTTTCTTACCAATAGCATTATGCTTTGCACCAAAAATAAGCACCTGCAATTCAAAATCATTAATAATTCTTAAATATTCAGGATACTCAGCAAATACGCTCAAAGCCTCAAAATACATAAGTGGAGTTCTCATTCCATTTACATATTGCTCTTTTATTCTTGTTAATTTAAGACTAATATTTGTATCATATGCCTCATCAAGGTACAACAAAATCCACAACAATTTCCAATTATCATGTCCTTCACTATAGTACTGTTTAATCTTTTTAAGCATCTCTGATGTAAAATCAGGATCTCTTCTTTCTATTGTTCTAATATATAAATAATAACAATATAATTCTACATTCTCGTTTCTCTTTTCAATAAGCTCTTCTGCCACATTTTCAATTAGCCATGAAGCCTCTGACTCCAAACCTTTTGTAATATAAATCTGTGCCAAAAATAGTTTTATAAACATAGAGTCATCATTTATATTTCTAATTCGTCTGATAAGGTCAAGTGATTTTTCCTGCCATTCACCTCCCGGAATTTTACGCAACCTAAAATCAATATATGTATCCTCCAACTCATACATATATTTCTTAAGCTCTATACTCTTACTATTATCTTTGGCTGACTTAACAGCTTTTATGGTAACTATTTGTTCTGTATTATAATTTTTAAATACTATTTCACCAAGATTATTTCCATCATGCAATTTATCCACACGAATCACATAATTAAACTCATAATTACTTCCTGCAAAATCCAAGGTAGAAACCTGTGTCTTATCTGTAACAATAAAATCACCTCTTATCTCCACATCAAGATTTGCATATCCCCAATTATTCTTAGAAAGAATAATAAAATCGCCGAAATCTTCTTCAAGATCTTTATACTCTTTAACCGCATTCAAAACCTGTACACTAACCGGCATTTTCTTGTTAGCTGCAATGAGAAATTCTTCCAAGGCCAAATGTTTATTAACACTATCCATCAACCCGTCATATACACTTAATAAATGGATGTCATCCTTCAAAAAAACTTCTCTAAAATTATCAGAAAAGAACAATTTCAAAGCCTCATCATAACTGGTTTGAACCAAATTGGTAAAATGAAAAATATTCTTAACATTACCAATGGTTGTATCTGCGCTTTTCTGTCCCACCAATATCTCATATGGTACACTAAATTCTCCACCATTTGTAACAATATTTACAACACCTTCAATTCTGTCATTTTTTTCAGAATATGTTGTATCTATCTGATATCTAATATCAACATTATTACTGTTAAATTCTTTATTGATTATCTTGAACTTCTCATTAGTAGAATAAACCACACCTTTAATCGGTATATCATTCTTTGATGTTACTGATATAACCCCTTCTTTAACAGAGGCAGCATTTACCTGCATATTTATTTCTGACACAGAAATAATAGGTGTCGGCAAATCATATTCAATTATACCAAGATATAACTTATCAATGGTTTCTTTCATTCTTATGCTTCCTCTCTAATCTTTTTTAAGTGTTTTATGACTTGACTTTCATAACCGTTATCCGTTGGTTCATAAAAAACTTCATTTTCCAAACCATCAGGCAAATACTGTTGCTTAACATAATGATTCTTATAATCATGTGCATATTTATAACCCAGTCCATGCCCTAATGCTGCCGCCCCCTTGTAATGCGCATCTTTTAAGTGCACCGGCACAGGTGGTGTCTCATTATTTTTAATCATTTCCATCGCTTTATTCAATGCCATATATGAGGCATTACTCTTAGGTGCTGTAGCAACATAAACAGCCGCTTCCGCCAATATAAGTCCAGCCTCAGGCATACCAATCTTATGCACAGCATCTGCTGCTGCATTTGCAACAACAAGAGCGTTAGGGTCTGCCATTCCCACATCCTCGCAGGCACAAATCACAATTCTTCTTGCAATAAATGTCACGCTTTCCCCTGCATAAATCATTCTTGCCAGATAATAAACGGCGGCATCAGGGTCAGAACCTCGCATACTCTTTATGAATGCAGAAATCACATCATAATGGTTGTCACCTGACTTATCATACTTTATAACTCTCTTTTGAATACACTGTTCTGCTGTAGCCAAATCTATATGTATCTTACCTTCTTCGTTTCTTTCAGTTGTAAGTATTCCCAATTCAATTGCATTAAGTGCCATTCTTGCATCACCATTTGATAAATCAGCCAGAAAATCAACAGCTTCTTCATCAATAACTGCATCATATGCTCCCATGCCCTTTTCATTATCATACACAGCTCTATGTATTAGTTCCTTCACATCATCCTTGGACAACGGCTGAAGCTCGAATATAATAGATCTGGAAATCAGCGCACTATTAACCTCAAAATATGGATTTTCTGTAGTTGCGCCAATAAGCACAAGCGTACCATCCTCAACAAATGGCAATAAGTAATCCTGCTGTCCCTTGTTAAATCTATGTATCTCATCAATAAACAAGATAGTCTTCTTACCATACATTGCCATACTATCCTTTGCAGCATCCACAACCTCTTCCATATCTTTCTTATTGGCAACTGTTGCATTTATCTGCTTGAATTGTGCACTTGTTGTATTAGCTATAACTTTTGCCAAGGTTGTCTTACCCGTTCCCGGAGGACCATAAAAAATAACAGAACTTAACTTGTCTGCTTTAATCGCCCTATATAATAATTTATCTTTACCAATAATGTGCTTTTGACCTACTATCTCATCAAGAGTGGTCGGTCTAAGTCTCGAAGCTAATGGCGACTCTTTTTCCATTGTATTATTTCGCATATATTCAAATATATCCATAATCTTAACCTTAGCTCCTTTCACTTTCGCATACCTACACAACATTGTACCATATTTTTGTGCTATTTTGTAAAAAATATATGAACTTTTTTTATTTTTTTGTTGTTGCACACTGAAATTTATGGTAAAATTGCAGATATTATCGCATTATTGTGCAATGAAAGAGAGGGAAAACATGGCCGATATTAATTACTCAGAAATCACAGAAGATATTTTGAATCTGGCAGCAAAATGTCAATCACACACAATCGACCCTGAATTATACGGAAAATACGAGGTAAAGAGGGGGCTTCGTGATCTTAGTGGAAAAGGTGTTCTCACCGGATTAACAGAGATTGGCGAAATTAAAGCTTATACTATTGACGACGAAGAATTAGTTCCTTGTGAAGGACAGTTATTCTATCGTGGATATGACATCGAAAAAATCGTTGAAGGTTTCTTAAAAGATGATCGATTTGGTTTTGAAGAGGTTACGTACCTTTTACTCTTTGGTTCACTTCCTAACAAAGATGAGTTAAAGAATTTCTGCGATTTACTCGCAAAGTATCGTACTCTCCCAACAAGTTTTGTAAGAGACATCATTATGAAAGCTCCAAGTAGAGATATGATGAATACTTTAGCAAGAAGTGTACTTACTCTTTACTCATATGACGAAAATGATGATGACACTTCAATTCCAAATGTTTTAAGACAGAGTTTACAGCTTATTGCTTTATTCCCATTGTTATCAGTATATGGTTATCAGGCATACAAGCATTATCATGATGGTGAAAGTTTATTTATTCACACTCCTGATCCAAATCTCTCAACAGCTGAAAATATTCTTCATTTGTTAAGACCTGATCAGAAGTATACTAAACTTGAAGCAAAGATTCTTGATATTGCTTTAGTACTCCACGCTGAGCATGGTGGTGGTAACAACTCAACATTTACAAACCATGTTGTTACTTCATCTGGAACAGACACTTACTCAGCTGTTGCCGCTTCCTTAGGTTCACTTAAAGGACCAAAGCACGGCGGTGCCAACATTAAAGTTGTTAAAATGTTCGAAGATATGAAGATAAATATCAAAGATTGGACAGATGACGATGAAATCGAGAACTATCTTGTTAAACTTCTCCACAAGGAAGCATTTGACAAGGCAGGACTTATCTATGGTATCGGACACGCTGTATACTCTTTATCAGACCCTAGAGCAAAGGTTCTTAAGAGTTTTGTCGAAAGTCTCGCAACAGAGAAACATATGGAAAAAGAATTCTTCCTCTATTCTTCAGTAGAAAGAATTGCACCAAAGGTTATCGAAAGAGAAAGAAAGATGTACAAGGGCGTAAGTGCCAACATCGACTTCTACAGTGGTTTCGTATATCATATGCTTGGACTTCCACTTGAGCTTTATACACCAATATTTGCTATTTCAAGAATTTCAGGTTGGAGTGCTCATAGAATTGAAGAATTAATCAATGCCGGTAAAATTATCAGACCTGCATACAAGAATGTGGCAAAGAGAAAGCCATATGTACCAATTGACGAAAGATAAGGTGCGCGTTAGCAATTAGCCATGCGCATCCTCATAAAAAAACACCTGCTGTAAGCTCGCTTACTAGCAGGTGTTTTTTTATGAGGATGCATACGGCGAATGCCGCGTCAGTGAGCATGCTTCGCTTGCGAACCTGGCGGCAGGGCTACTGTGCTTGTATTATTTGTTTCTGTACCTCTTTTTAAATTTTTCCGAGGTATAGGACTTCAAAAATCACTTACAGTACCCTAAGACATTATCAACAAGTTCCTTAAACTCATTAATCTTCTTCGTCTCAGCATCAATCTTACCAAATCCATATGCTGCATGTATAAATTCTATTCCAGCTTCCATTGTAGCGTCATAATCACCCTGAATATCTCCCACATAATAAGCTTCATCAAGATTGTTTCTTTCAACTACATTTCTGATATTGTCACCTTTTTTCAATCCATTATTTCCAAAACACTCAATATCATCAAAATAATGTCCAAATCCGTAGTGTTCTAAAAACGCCTCAATATAACCACTCTGACAATTACTTACAATATATAAATTATATCCTTTATCTTTCAATTTATTCCATGTATCTTCCAATTCCGGATATAATACACCACCAAACTTAATTATATATTGATTCTCTACTTCACAACAATAATCAAGAAGCTTCATCTGTTCTTCACCTTCTATTTCAGGAAACAACGCCATTGCAATCTTATCCATTGTCAATCCCATCACTCTTCTCATATCGTCTGAAGTTATAATTTTATTTGACATTCCACATTCTTTAACTGCATCTGTCCAAGACTTTGCGACTATCTCTGTTGAATCCCATAAAGTTCCATCCATATCAAATATAATTCCCTTTTTCATAAGTTTCTCCTTAAATATACATTAACAATGGTCGAGACATCTCCAAAACTTCGCTTCCTCGCTGTGGCGTATCCGCCAAATAGCAAAACTCTAAAAGAAGGACTCTTGAATGCAAGCATTCATCGTACTTCTTTTATCATTTTCTGCTCGACCTCTTACTGTTTACAGGTTCCAAATAGCAAACAGTGGCAAATTCAATATACCGTTTGATATCGACATTGTATCTACCGTTATTCGCACTGACATATTATTGTTATATCTGCTTCTATACACCTTCAAGCTTTGAGCTTTCGCATTTTCATCAAGGTTAACTTCAATCGGTATAATATTGTTACCATCCTGAAATACAAAATCAATCTTTGCTGTTGCGGTAGAAGTCCAATAATGCACATCCGAAATATTTGGATTGTGCTTTAATTCACAAAATACATACTGCAAAGCCAATGCTCCATTATAATTTTTTAGAACTCTTTCATCATCAAAATCATCTATAGTAAGACCATACATAGAAGATAAAATTCCTATATCATTAAAGAACATCTCAAATGATTTCTTGTCCGTATATGACTTCAATGGTAATTTTACATCTGACAGTTTATATAATGGTGCTAAATATTTTCCTTCAACAAGATATTCAACTGCATCTTTATATTCTCTTGCTCTTGCTGTAAGTTTAACTGCTCCATATTGAAACTTTTTATTTTCTGCTGCAAGCTGATTCGAAATGCTTTCCCACACCTGCTTTACTTTATGGGAAAATGCTTTGTTTTCTATATTTTCAAAATCATCCATATATTCAAAAATAATTCTGCTTTTTTCAGCCTCTGCCTCTTTTATACTCTCAGTCTCTATATATGCCTTCACAACACTTGGCATTCCACCTATAAGCATATATATTTTCAAATATTCTTTTATTCTTGTTAATGTTTCTTTTTCAATTTTACGCTTACTATTCTCTTCAATAAGACCACATAAATCGTCTTCCTGATTCACTCTTAAAAACTCACTAAAACTTAAAGGATAAATATTTATAACATCAACACACTGCTTTAGTTCCTTTTTCGCATACAAAACACTATCTTCATTCCTCGCAGTAGTTATACAAATATGATATTCCTTCATTTCTTCTGCCATAAAACGAACAAGCTCTATATATGCCGGTAAGCTGTCTATATTTTCTAATATTATTAATGTATTTTCCGGTTCTATATTCTCTCCACATGTTACACTTAACATTTTTATAATACGAGCTTTTTCTAATTCACCTTCAAATACAAATCTTGCATATTCCTGATTTTTCAAGTCAAAATATGCAGTAGTTCCATAAAAACCCATACCAAAGTCATTAAGAGTCCATGTCTTACCCACACCTTTAGCACCAGCTAAATACAATATTTTACGATTTTCTTTCTGCTTCCACGATTCAAGCTGTGTCAATATCTCTCTATACATACTTCCTCCAATCCAGTAATATAGCTATTGATTTTTTATGAAAATTATGCTAAAAAATCAATGTTACAATAAACAAAATCTCCAAGGAGGACATTATGAGCATTCCTAACGATCCTGTTATGCTTTTAAGCTATATAAACACACAATTAAGAGATTTCTATAGTACTCTTGACGAACTGTGTGCTTCTCTTGATATTAATAAAAACGAACTAATCTCAAAACTTGCATCTATCGATTATGAATATAATGAAACAGCAAACAAATTTTGCTAAATTTATTTTTCAACAAACACTGCTACAGAACGTTCTTTAATAACAGCAATTCTTGTATCTTTAATTTCTGTAGCATCTGTTGAAAATAATAATTCCCATTTCTTGCCGGGTTTTGTTGCCGGAAGGTTAAATTCTTCTTCTTCCCAATACATATTAAATGCAATATAAAGCTTACCTTCTGAAACATAATCTTCATTGTACATAAACGCAAAACATCTGCTTACATAATTATAATCCGGTTTCCATGGTTCAACACCGTGCAAAGACAAATCAGGATTGCCAATTCCTTTATAATCAATCATTCTAGGTTCCGAATTCATTGTCAGCATCCTATGTTCTTTTCTAAATTTAATAAGCATTTTTACATACTCATAAATATCCTGATTATTTTTTAAATCATTCCAGTTTATATGAGAAACAGCATTATCCTGACAATATGGATTATTATTACCTTTTGCAGTATGTCCCATTTCATCACCTGCATATATCATCGGAGTTCCCTGACTTAAAAGCAAAAATGCAAATGCATTCTTAATCTGCTTCTTCCTAAGCTCTATTATTTTTCTTCTTTTTGTCGGACCTTCTACACCACAATTCCAACTATAATTGTAGTCAGTACCATCAGTATTATTTTCTCCATTATCCTCATTATGCTTTCTCTCATAAGAAACCATATCCATAATAGAAAATGTATTGTGATTAGCCATATAATGTATAATTCCCGCATCATTTCTACATTCTCTTATTTTGCAAGTCATATCATAAACCTGACCCTCATCACTTTTCAGGAATTTTCTGGCTGTTATCATAAAACCATCACTACACACAGCATATCTTTTATCTTGTCCATTTATCTCTGCATAGTCATTTATCAAGTCCCATCTGTCTCCAATTATCTTAATACCTGATAATATAGGATCATTCTTAATCATATTGACAGGCGCTACATCAAAATTCACGCTAACACCATCAATCTTATATTCCATAACCCAATGTCTCAAACAATCTACTATCAAATATGGATTTGTACCAACCATAAAATAGAATTCCATAAAAACCTGAATTCCATTTTTATGCAATTCTTTTACCATTGATTTAAACTCATCCGTGGTCGAATTATTACCGGTACAATACGCACTCTTAGGAGCAAAATAATTAGCGCTTGTATATCCCCAATAATTTATCTTCTCGCCATTATCATACATATTCATCACAAGGCTGTCTTCCATTGTTCCTGTATAATCCATACCTTGTGGCATACCAATAACTTGAGAATAATTCCTCTTATGTCTCAATTCATTAAATTCATATGCAGGCATTAACATAACTGCATTAATTCCCAAATCTTTTAAATATGGTATTTTTTCAACAATACCAAGAAATGACCCTTTATTCTTAACCTTTGACATCTTATTCATAGTAAAGCCTCTAACATGAAGCTTATATATTATCGTGTCATCCAAAGATATGTCCAAAGGCTTTGTTCCTTCCCAATCATATCCATTAGTATAAACAGAATAATTAACATTACCTTTCTCTCCCCAGTTTTCCTTACCATTAACAACCTTAGCATACATCTCATCAAAAGGCTTTCCATCTTCCAAAAAACCATAATCAAACTCAGATGGAGATAAATTTTTCAAACGCATACTATATACATTTCCATAAAGCATATCTTTTGTAAACGCCAATTTTTCTATCACTTCATCTGTATCTTTTTTATATATTAACAATTCATATTGTCTATCCTTCTGCCCAACAATTGCAAAATTAATACCATCAGCCCCCATTGTAACACCCATAGGTATTGGCTTTCCCGTACTAACCTCTATTGTTTTATTTAACTGTTTTATTTCAACTGTTGTCATTACAAAATATTTCCTTTCTAGCCTGTTAGAACCTTTATCACGAACTTCTAATCAAACATCCTATACATTGATTATATATGAAATTTTGTATATAAACAAGAAAAAACTTGCAAAATACTTTATTTAATGTAAAATATATAATGC
>CAZESO010000047.1:0-12270 GCA_964515325.1 uncultured Roseburia sp.
GGCTTATAATATTGATGTAAACGAAGATGGAGTTATTACAGGACTCTTTTAATAAATAATAAAACTCAACAAAAATATATTTGATAAATAAAGGAGATTAAAATGGCTACATTAATAGATGGAAAGCAGATTTCAGCAGATATTAAAAATGAAGTAAAGGAAAAAGTTGCAGCATATAAGGCAGAGGGAAAGGAGATTTCTCTTGCAGTTATTCAGGTTGGTAACAATCCTGCATCAACAGTTTATGTAGGCAATAAGAAAAAAGCTTGTGAATATGTAGGAATTAAGTCTGTGGCTTATGAGTTACCAGAAGAAACAACAGAAGCAGAGCTTCTTGATTTAATTAAGGAATTAAATGGAAGAAAGGACATTAATGGTATTTTGGTTCAACTTCCACTTCCGAAGCATATTGACGAGGATAAGGTTATTGAAACAATTGACCCTATCAAGGATGTAGATGGTTTCCATCCAATGAATGTTGGTGCTTTATCAATTGGAAGAAGAGGATTTATTTCTTGTACACCATATGGTATTATGAAGCTTTTAGAAAGAACAAATATTGATGTTAATGGTAAGCATTGTGTAATCATCGGCAGAAGTAATATTGTTGGTAAGCCAATGGGTATGTTACTTCTTAAAGCTAATGGTACAGTTACAACTGTTCATTCAAGAACAAAGGATATTAAGGAGCTTACAAAGCAGGCAGATATCCTTGTAGTTGCAATAGGTAAGCCAAAATTTGTTGATGAAACATATGTTAAAGATGGTGCTGTTATTATTGATGTTGGTATTAATAGAGATGAAAATAATAAATTATGCGGTGACGTAGATTTTGATAAGGTTGTAGATAAGGTTTCTGCTATTACACCAGTTCCAGGTGGTGTTGGTCCAATGACTATAGCAATGCTTATGAACAACTGTGTAGAGGCATTTGAATTCCAGAACTGTTAAGAGGTAGAAGATGTTTGCAGATATAATTGTGGATATATCCCATGAAAAATTAGATAGAGTTTTTGCCTATAGAATTCCTGATGCATTGATTGATGACGTAAAAGTGGGAAGCATGGTGGATATACCATTTGGTAACGGGAACAGAGTTACAACAGGTTATATTGTAGACATCAAGGATAAGGTTGAATTTGATGAATCCAGAATAAAAGATATTATTGGAATCACCAAAAGAACTATGCCTATTGAAAGTACATTAATAAATATTGCCTGGTTCATAAGGAATACTTATGGTTCAACTATGAATCAGGCATTAAAGACGGTTATTCCTGTAAAATATCAGGTAAACCAAAAATTAGACAGAACCTTAGTTCTTATTATAGATAAAATTAAGGCTGACGGATATAGAGAATTATTCCTTAAGAAGAGGGCGATTGCAAAGCTAAGACTTTTGGATAAGCTTCTTGAAAAGGGAGAAATTGATTATAACAAAGCGATTAAAGAATTAAAGATTTCTCAGGAAGTAATAAAATATTTTACTTTAGAAAAAATAATAGAGATAAAAAGCAATGTTGCCTATAGGAATCCAATTAATTTTGAAAAGGTATATAAGAAACCGGTTACGTTAAATGAAGTTCAACAAAGTGTTGCAAAGAGGATTAAAATAGCATTTGATGATGAAAACCAAAGGAATAGAATTCATTTAATACATGGTGTTACAGGTAGCGGTAAAACAGAAGTATATTTAGATATTATAGAAGAGGTTATAAGGCGGGGAAAGCAGGCAATAATACTAATTCCTGAAATAGCTTTGACATACCAGACCGTACTTAGATTTTATAATAGATTTGGTGATAGAGTTTCTATTATCAATTCTAAAATGTCAGCAGGAGAAAGGTATGATCAGTTTGAGAGAGCTAAAAATGGTGATGTTGATATTATGATTGGACCTCGCTCAGCCATATTTACACCGTTTAACAATTTGGGACTAATAGTTATAGACGAGGAACATGAGGCAACATATAAAAGTGAACAGGTTCCAAAATATCACGCAAGGGAAACAGCCATATATAGAGCGTCACTTTCAAATGCAACAGTTGTGATGGGGTCTGCGACACCATCGGTTGAATCCTATTACAAAGCCCAAAATGGTGAATATCAATTACATGAAATGAATATTCGTGCTGGCAATTCAAGGATGGCAGATGTTCATATAATTGATTTGAGGGAAGAATTAGAGAAGGGGAATAGAGGAATATTTAGCGATAAGCTAAATGAGCTTATATTAGACAGGTTACAGAAAAAAGAACAGATAATGCTCTTTATAAACAGGCGTGGCTATGGAGGCTTTGTATCCTGCAGAAAATGTGGTGAAGCTATGAAATGTCCCCATTGTGATGTAGGGCTTACCTATCATAAAGCAGTTGATTCGCTAAAATGTCACTATTGTGGATATGAGGTAATAAAACCTAAGAATTGTCCTAAATGTGGTTCAAAGCATATTGCTGCTTTCGGAACAGGGACTCAGAAAGTGGAAGATTTAGTCAAAAAGCAATATCCTATGGCGAAAGTTATACGAATGGATATGGATACCACTTCAAAGAAAAATGCTCATCAAAATATTTTAGAAGCATTTTCTAACAAAGAGGCAGATATATTGGTCGGAACGCAAATGATTGTTAAAGGCCATGATTTTCCTAATGTTACACTGGTGGGCATTATTGCTGCGGATTTGTCACTTTATGGAAGCGATTACAGGGCATCTGAGAGAACCTTCCAATTATTGACACAGGCATGTGGTCGAGCAGGTCGTGGAGAAAGAAAAGGTGATGCTGTTATACAGACATATAATCCTGAGAATTATGCAGTTGTGGCAGCGGCTAACCAGAATTATAATGAATTTTATTGTCAGGAAATTATGTATAGACAGCTTATGGATTATCCACCGGTTGGATATATTATGGCAATTCTTATGATGAATGAAAATTATGATGAACTTACAGAAGGTTCGGTAATATTAAAGAATCTTTTGAAAAATCATAAAAAAGACATAAATAATTGCTATGATGATATGAAAATCATAGGACCAACAGACGCAAGCGTATCACGAATAAGTGATGTATATAGGAAAGTTATATATGTCAAGTCATCAAATGGCAATGATATTATAAATATAAAAAATCAACTGGAGCAATTAATCAAAAAAGAAGATAAGTTAAAGAATACAACAATTCAATTTGATTTTAATCCGATGAATAGTTATTAGATAATGGAGGAAAATAAAATGGCACTTAGAAATATTAGATATATGGGTGATGAAGTTTTAGGAAAAAAATGTAAAGAAGTTAAGGAGATTACGCCAAAGCTATTACAGCTTATTGATGATATGATTGATACAATGTATGAAGCTAATGGTGTTGGTCTTGCGGCTCCGCAGGTTGGAATTTTAAAGAGAATTGTGGTAATTGATGTTAATATGGAAGAACCGGAACCAATTATACTTATCAATCCGGAGATTCTTGAAACAAGTGGTCAACAGACTGGTAATGAAGGCTGTTTGAGCGTTCCGGGCAAGGTTGGTATGGTGACAAGACCTAATTATGTAAAGGTTAAGGCATACGATACTGAGATGAAGGAATTCATTCTTGAAGGAACAGAGCTTTTAGCCAGAGCTATATGCCATGAATGTGATCATTTGGATGGAATCTTATATGTGGAACATGTAGAAGGCGAGCTTATGGATGTAGACGCAGTTGAGGAAGATTAATCCAAGGAGGCGAAGTGATGAAAATATTATTTATGGGAACTCCTGATTTTGCAGCGGGAGCTTTACAATCAATTATAGATGCAGGTCATGAGGTTGTGCTGGTAGTTACGCAGACTGACAAGCCAAAGGGCAGAGGTAAGGAAGTGCAGTTTACACCGGTTAAAAAGGTGGCCTTGGAAAATGGGATAGAAGTATTCCAACCTGTCAAGGCTAAGGCACAAGAGTCGGTTGATAAATTAAGGGAATGTAATGCAGATGTGTTTGTGGTTGCAGCCTATGGACAGATATTAACGCAAGAGATTCTTGATATTCCAAAATATGGATGTATTAATATTCATGCATCACTTCTTCCTAAATACAGAGGTGCTGCTCCAATTCAATGGTCAATTATTGACGGAGAAAAGGTTACAGGAATAACTACAATGATGATGGATGCAGGAATTGACACAGGAGATATGCTGGATAAGAAGGAAGTTGTTATCGAGGATAATGATACAGGTGGAAGTCTTCATGACAAGCTTATGGTTGCAGGCGGAGAGTTGATACTTGAAACCTTAAAGAAGCTTGAAGATGGAACAATCATTGGGACAAAGCAGGATGATTCGCTTAGCTGTTATGCAAAGATGCTTGATAAAAAGCTTGGAGATATTGATTTTTCAAAGAGTGCAGAAGAAATCGAACGTCTTATCAGAGGATTAAATCCTTGGCCAAGCGCTTATACAAGAATTAATGGAAAGAATCTTAAGATTTGGGAAGCCAAAGTTTTAGATAAAGAATATGAAGGACAGAACGGACAAATCGTTTATGTAGATAAAAATCAAATGATTGTCAAAACCGGAAAGGGTGCCCTTGATATTCAAAATTTGCAGCTTGAAGGGAAGAAAGCAATGGATATCTCGGATTTTTTAAGAGGAAACCAAATTGGGGAAGGAACAATGTTAGGAAATTAATTAAAGGAGGAAAAAAAGTATGTATTATTATGGTTTTGATCCAACCTATATTTTGATTATTATAGGTGTGGTGTTGTCGTTGATGGCACAGGCAAGTGTTTCTGGTAATTTTAAAAAGTATAGCAGAGTTCGCTCGATGTCGAATCTTACAGGAGCGGAGGTTGCGGCAAAAATACTTAAAAGTGAAGGCTTGTATGATATTAGGATAGAAAGAGTTAGTGGTGATTTGACGGATCATTATGATCCATCAGCAAAGGTGTTAAGATTGTCGGATAGCACATACGCAAGTACTTCAGTAGCGGCTATTGGAGTAGCAGCACATGAATGTGGTCATGCAATTCAACATTCCAGAGAATATGCACCGCTTATATTTAGAAATGTGTTTGTACCAATTGCAAATTTCGGAGCTAAAATATCATGGCCTCTTATTCTTATAGGATTATTGTTTTCGAGAGGAACATCAAGTGTGCTTATAACAGCCGGAATCATAGCTTTTGCGGCGACTACTATATTTCATCTTATAACATTACCTGTAGAGTTTGATGCGTCGGGCAGGGCACTCAAAATATTAAAGAGTGATGGAATATTAGTTGAAGATGAAATAAGTGGAGCAAGAAAGGTGTTAAATGCAGCAGCACTTACTTATCTGGCGGCGGCAGCAGCATCCATATTACAGCTTTTTAGACTTATATTATTATTCGGAGGAAGAGATCGTGACTAATTCAGTAAATATAAGAGAATTAGTGCTGGATATGTTAATAGAGATAAATGAGAAGAAAGCATTTTCTCATGTAATACTTGGTAAAACATTAAGCAAATATCAGTATCTTAAAAAACAAGAGAGAAATTTCATAACTAAAGTTACAGAGGGAACAGTTGAAAATATAATACAGATTGATTATATAATAGATAGTTTTTCTAAAGTAAAAGTTAAAAAGATGAAACCGCTTATCAGAAATATAATAAGAATGTCAGTTTATGAAATCTTTTATATGGATAATGTTCCTGATTCAGCAACCTGCAATGAAGCAGTTAAATTATCTATAAAAAGAGGCTTTAGTGGTTTGAAGGGCTTTGTGAATGGTGTTCTCAGAAATATATCAAGAGAAAAAGAAAATGTTAAATATCCAAATCCAAGCGAAGACCTGGTATCTTATTTAAGAATTAAATATTCAATGCCTGAGTGGATAATAGAGCAGCTTTTTGTTCAATATGGTGTTGAGGATGCATCAAGAATTATAGAAGGTTTTTCAAATAGATATGAATATCTTACTGTAAGATGTGGTATAATTGATGAGGTTTCTGATATTATAAAGGAACTGGAAAAGGATGGTATTACAGTTAAGAGAAATCCTTTATATGCAGGGGCACTTGATATAAAGGATTATGATTACCTTGGTAAGATAGAAGCTTTTGTTGACGGAAAGATAAGCGTTCAGGATGTAAGCTCAATGTTGGTTGCACATATAGCGGATCCTAAAAAGGAGTCATTTTGTGTTGATTTATGTGCGGCACCGGGAGGTAAGGCGATACATCTTGCCCAGCTCCTTGATGGCACAGGGATGGTTATAGCCAGAGATGTAAGTGAAAGTAAGCTTGAACTTATAGAGGATAATATTGAGAGATGTGGTCTTGAAAATATTGATACCAGATGTAAGGATGCTACGGAGTTAGATGAAGAGCTTGTAGGAAAAGTGGATGTGGTTATTGCTGATTTACCTTGTTCAGGTCTTGGAGTAATTGGCAAGAAAAGTGATATTAAATATAATATGACGCCTGAAAAGCAAAAGGAACTTGTGACATTGCAAAGAGAAATACTTAAAAATGCATGGCAATACTTGAAACCGGGCGGAATTATGATATATAGTACCTGTACCATAAATAAAGAAGAAAATATTGAAAATCTTAACTGGATGCTGGAAGAATTTCCATTGGAAACAGTGGATATAAGCAATTATTTTAATGATGGTATTGAATGCAGTACATTAAAAAAAGGTTATATACAAATGCTTCCGGGTATTGACCATACAGATGGTTTTTTTATAAGCAAGCTTAGAAGAAAGGATAGAGTACAGTGAAAGAGCATATTATGCTAGATATTAAGTCGATGGATTATGATTCGTTGTGTGAATATATAGTTGGCTTAGGTGAAAAGAAGTTTCGTGCAGAACAGATTTATAAATGGCTTCATGAAAAGCTTGTTACAGAGTTTGATATGATGACAAACATGCCTAAAAATCTGTTAGAGAAACTCAAGGAACAATGTTATATTGTTAAGCTGAATATAGTACAGGTGCTTGAGTCTAAGATTGATGGCACATGCAAATATCTGTTTGAATTACCGGATCATAATGTAATAGAAAGCGTTTTTATGCGTTATAAGCATGGTAATTCAGTCTGTATATCAACTCAGGTTGGGTGCAGAATGGGTTGTAAGTTTTGTGCTTCCACATTGGATGGAATGGAGCGAAATCTTGCAGTATCAGAAATGCTCGAACAGATATATGCTATCAGCAGGCATAAGGGAGAAAGAGTTTCGAATATTGTATTGATGGGAAGTGGAGAACCTTTAGACAATTTTCAAAATGTTTTGAAGTTTCTTGATATGATTTCCTGCGAAAAAGGCTTGAATATAAGTCAAAGAAATTTGACATTATCGACTTGTGGACTGGTACCTAATATATATAAGCTTGCTGATATGAAGTATCAGATAACATTGGCAATATCACTTCATGCGTCGGATGACGAGACAAGAAGAGAGCTTATGCCGATTGCTAAAAGATATTCTATTGAAGAAGTTTTAAATGCATGTAGATATTATTTCGAAACAACCGGAAGAAGAATAAGCTTTGAATATAGTCTTGTTGCAGATGTAAATGATACAATAGAAGGAGCGATGAAGCTTGGAGAACTGTTAAAAGACATAAATTGTCATGTAAATCTTATTCCTGTAAACCCTATAAAAGAGCGAGATTACAAGCAATCACAAAAAGATAATATAGAAAAATTTAAAAATAAACTTGAAAGATACGGAATAAATGTTACAATTAGGAGAGAAATGGGAAGAGATATAAATGGAGCCTGTGGGCAACTAAGGAAAAGTTATAACGAAGAACTTAAGGTAAAGGAGGGAGAAACATGAAAGCATTTGCGTTGACAGATGTGGGGCAAAGTAGAACGACTAATCAGGATTATGTCTATGTATCGATAGATGCTGTTGGTGCTCTCCCCAATTTGTTAATTGTAGCGGATGGAATGGGCGGACATAAAGCCGGTGAGGTTGCATCGGAAAACGCAGTTAAGTCTGTTGTTAAATCCGTGAAGAGTAGTAAGCATAAAGATATTGTTTCAGTTATAGAAGAAGCGATAGCTTGTGCCAATGAAGAATTGATTAATTTGTCAAAATCCGATACGAAGTATGAAGGAATGGGGACAACAATGGTTTTGGCAACCATTGAAGAGGATTCTATGTATGTTGCTAACATTGGAGACTCAAGGTTGTATCTTATAAATGACGAGATACATCAGATAACAAGAGATCATTCATATGTAGAGGAAATGGTAAGTATAGGTGAACTTGACAAAGAGAGTGCAAGAACTCACGAAAAAAAGAATATAATTACCAGAGCAATAGGCGTTGCAAAAGGAACTACAGCAGACTTCTTTGAGGTTCAGTTGAATAGTGGAGATATAATACTTATGTGTTCTGACGGATTGACTAATATGGTCGATGACGGACATATTAAGAATATTATAAAAAACAAAGATACCGAAGAGATAGAAGATGTAGTACATACATTGATTGACGCGGCCAATGCAGGTGGCGGCAAGGACAATATTGCAGTGTTACTGGCAAAGATAGATTAATTGGAAAGGCATATGGTATAGACCATATAAATAAGGTGTAAAGTGATGATAAGAAAAGGAATGTTTATTGGAGATCGTTATGAAATTATTGACAAAGTAGGCTCTGGTGGAATGTCAGATGTTTACAAGGCAAAAGATCACAAATTAAACAGATTTGTAGCAGTTAAGGTATTAAAATCAGAGTTTTGTGAAGATAAGAGCTTTGTTTCTAAATTTAAAATTGAAGCACAATCAGCAGCAGGACTTGCGCATCCAAATATTGTTAATGTATATGATGTTGGCGAAGACCAGGGTATATATTATATTGTTATGGAGCTTATTGAGGGTATTACTCTTAAAAAGTATATTGAGAAGAAAGGTAAGCTTCCGATTAAGGATGCTATTAGTATAGCTATTCAGGTGGCTCAGGGTATAGAAGCTGCTCACAATAATCATATTGTTCATAGAGATATTAAGCCTCAGAATATTATTATTTCAAGAGAAGGTAAGGTAAAGGTTACAGATTTTGGTATCGCAAGAGCTGCGTCTGCTAACACAATTAACTCAAATGCTATGGGTTCAGTACATTACATTTCTCCTGAACAGGCAAGAGGTGGATATATTGATGAGAAGAGTGATATCTATTCACTTGGTATAACACTTTATGAAATGATTACAGGTAAGGTGCCATTTGAAGGTGATTCAACAGTTACTATTGCATTACAGCATATTCAGGAGGAAATCCCAAGTGCTAAGATGTTTGTACCTGAATTACCAATAAGTGTTGCTAAGATTATCGAAAAATGTGCGCAGAAGAAGCCTGAGAGAAGATATTTAAAGGTATCTTCACTTATTGCAGATTTAAAGAAATCTTTAATTTCGCCGGATGAGGATTTTGTAGTTATCCCACCTGCTACAAATAATAGTGCTACAATTATGATTACAGATGATGAAATTTCTGTAATTAAGGAAAATGCAGGAATGAAGTCAGTAGATGATATAGATGAAGTTGAAGGCGAAGAGGTTGAAGCTGGTGAAGAGGCAGAAAATGAAGAAGATGCTTGGTTAAATGAATCTGATGATATAGATGAAGGCAGTTCAAAGTTTGACAAGGCAGTAGCAATTGGTGGTATTGTTGCAGCAATTGCAATTCTTATTGTTGCCATATTGATTTTCTCAAAGTCAATGAAAAGTTGCGGTGGTAGCGAATCTAATCCTAAGGAAACACAGAATACAACAGAAGCTACATCAAATGCGAAAAATACAACAGTACCTGATTTATATGAAATGACAGAAGATGAAGCTATTGAAGCATTAACAAAAGCTAATCTTAAATATAAGATTGAAACAGCTACAAGTGATAAAGTTGATGAAGGTTGTGTAATGGCACAGAACGTTAAGGCTGGAAATACAGTATCAAAAGGAACAACAGTCACAATTACAATTAGTGAAGGTGGCGAAGAAAAGGATATTCCTGATGTTGTAGGTAAGTCATATGATGAAGCCTTAAAGCTTTTATCAGTAGAATATGGTCTTGAAGTTGTTTCAAAATATGAAACAGTTGAAGAATATGACAAGAATGTTGTATTTAAGACAGAACCGGAAGCTCCAATTAAGCTTAAACGCGGCGATAAGATTACATTGTATATAAGTCTTGGTGAGGATGAGCTTGCAGAAATTCCTGATGTGTCAACTAAGACAAAGGAAGCAGCTATTGAAGAACTTGAGAAACTTGGATTCGTTGTTGACGTTGAAGAAGCTTACCATGATACAATCAAGTCAGGCAGAGTAATTTCAACGGACAGAGAAGTTGGTACTGAGTTGCCAAAGGGTGAAACAATTACAATTACAGTAAGTAAGGGTAAAGAACCTGAAACAACAACTAAGCCAAAGGAAACAGAAACTAAGCCAAAGGAAACAGAAACTAAGCAACCTGAAACAACAACTACTACTGCAAAGACATATACAGCTACATTTAGTAAGTTTGATTATTCTAAGTTTACTAATATTCCAACTGTTCCAAGTGAGGAAGAAACAACAACTGGACCAAATGGTGAAACAGAAGAAATACCAACAGTGAATATTACAACAGGAACTTTAACAGCATATATAACATATAAAAATGGTTCGTCAACAATCACAACAGATGTTACAAGTAAGCTTACAAGTACAGAGTTTTCAGAATCATTTGCACAAACTTCTAATATTGAAATAAATACAGATGTAGCTGAATTAAAAGGTGAAGACGCAACTCTTAAAGTATATGTTACTTATGAAGGTGGTACAGGTGAAGTGCTTGTTTATGAAGATACAGCTGTATTTAACTAAGTGAGGTAAGACTTGGTTGGTAAGATAATAAAAGGTATCGCAGGTTCCTACTATGTACATGTTGTGCATAGTGGAACCTACGAATGTAAAGCAAAGGGTATATTTCGTTATAAAAATATTAAGCCATTAGTTGGCGACAATGTTGAGATTGAGATTCTTGATGAAGAGTTAAAAATCGGGAACATTATAGATATTATTGAAAGAGAAAATGAACTTATAAGACCGGCGGTTGCCAATATTGATCAGGCTCTTGTTGTGTTTGCGCTGAAAAGTCCTGTTCCTAATTTGAATTTGTTAGACAGATTTTTAGTAATGATGGAAACACAGAATGTTGAAACTGTAATATGTTTTAACAAGCTTGATTTGGTAACAGAAAAAGACATAGTGGAACTTCGTCAAACCTATGAAAATGCAGGGTACAAGGTATTATTTGCCAGTGCTAATGATGGCATAGGTATAGAAGAGATAAAAAAAGTCATAAAAGGTAAAACAACAGCATTTGCAGGACCTTCAGGTGTAGGGAAGTCATCCATACTGAATGCTATAATGCCTATGGCAAATTCACAAACCGGTGATATAAGTAAGAAAATACAGAGAGGTAAACATACCACAAGGCATACAGAGATATTCAATGTTGAGGATAATACTTATTTAATGGATACTCCGGGATTTAGTTCAATGTATGTATGTGAGTGTGAAAAGGAAGAATTAAAGCAATATTTTCCTGAAATATATGAATATGAAGGAGAATGTCGCTTTAATGGGTGTGTGCATGTAAATGAACCTGATTGTATGGTGAAAGAGAAACTAGAATGTGGGACTATAGGGAAGACCAGATATGACAATTATGTTTTATTATACAATGAGATAAAAGACAAAAAACGATATTAGTGATGAAGGGAAGTGAGGTTGTGGTAAAATTATCACCTTCGATTTTATCGGCTGATTATTCAAAATTAGGCGAGGAAATAAAGACTGTTGTAGATGCTGGAGCTGAATATATTCATTTGGATTGTATGGATGGAAATTTTGTTCCAAGTATGTCAATCGGTATGCCTGTTATTAGAAGTATAAGAAAGGTTACAGATGCTATATTTGACGTACATCTTATGGTAAAGGAGCCATTAAGGTTTTTACAGCAGTATAGGGATGCAGGTGCTGATATTATTACAGTACATGCCGAGGCATGTAGTCAGCTTGACATAACTATTGCCAAAATTAAAGAATTAGGTTGTAAGGCAGGTGTTGCATTAAATCCGGCAACTCCGCTTAGTATGCTTGATTTTGTCCTTGAAAATATTGACATGGTGTTAATAATGGGTGTCAATCCCGGATTCGGAGGACAGAAGTATATTCCAAGTATGACAAGAAAGATTAATGAGTTAAGACTTATGATAGAGTCAAGAGGATTTGATGTAGACATTGCAGTAG
>CAZESO010000048.1:0-12241 GCA_964515325.1 uncultured Roseburia sp.
CTTATGCTCATATTACCTACTATCATAGTCATTGCGCAAAGTGTTGCTATGAATTTTCTTTTTTTGTTTCGTGTCATAGAATATTCCTCCCTTTCGTAAACTTATTTTATGAGACTATTTTACCATACTAACAGGACGATACGCAATATTTTTTTATGCAGGAGATTGTATTTTTCGTGGTAAATTGTACATTTAAAAATGTGTTCGAATGAGCACCTGACAACTAAGGATTTACGACTATTCGAAGACCTATACCGTCAGTTGCATCATTTTCGCCACAAGCATTTCTATAGCCTGAACGACAAAGGTCAGGACCACTTCCCCAGCCGCCACCTCTGGATATTCTTGCTTCACCTTCGTCAGGTCCTGTTGGATCTGTCACATCGCCTTCAAGATATTCATATCTATAGTAATCCTGACACCACTCCATAACATTACCATACATATCATACAGACCATTGCCGTTTGGTTCAAACAGTCCAACCACATGAACCTTTGCATCTATATCATCTTCACAATATTTTGCAAATTCACTTTCATCATCTCCAAAAAACCACTTTGTTTCGCTTCCAGCACGGCATGCATACTCCCATTGTGCTTCAGTTGGAAGTGAAACATTATACCCACTCATTTCCGACAATTTTTCACAAAATTCATTAGCCTGAGTCCAAGTAATGGTTTCAACCGGGTAATTTTCCCCACTAAACGTACTAGGGTTCTCACCCATCACAGCTTCCCACTGCTCCTGCGTAATCTCATATACACCTATATAAAAGTCCTTTGTAATCTCTACTTCGCGGACTGGTAATTCATCTTCATCTCCGACACCTTCATAGCTTCCCATTTTAAAGCTACCAGCTGAAATTTTATTCAACTTAATTTCACACCCATCCAACTTAATAGTTAATGTTTCTATTTTCTCGGGTGACTTTCCTGTTTTTCCCTCATTTTTATTTTTTTCATCTGAACAGGCTGTCAGACCAGTCATTACTATACATAAAATAATCAAACAAATTCTTTTCATTTACATTATTCTCCATCTATCTTTTAAAATGTCGGCGCCCTAAGACGCCGACATTTATATACTAATCCACTTAATATTTGTATCTTAATTAAAGCATCCAATTCCTGCCAAATCACTGCCACTTGTTAAGTTCATAAATGTAATTGTAGGAAGAACACCATTTGTTCCTCTTGATTTTGTCATTTGAGATGCATCTAAGCTTACGAAATCATCAGCTGTACAATTGTATGAGCTATTCCATGAACAGCTACCAACATAGGTTCCTGAACCGATATTCTTAATCTCACCTGCATATGAAATATTGCATCTTAAAAATTCTCTTGTACCAGCAATATCTGTTGAATCTGTTGAACTTACTCTTTCTAACATGTTGTAGTTAGCACCGCTGTTGTTATAAGCTGTGTTGTATGTCCAGTTAGCCGCCTGTCCCGGCTGATGATTTGCATAGAAACCATTTGATGCACAGTTAGCAGCAAGACAATACTTAACTGTATGTACCGGAACTGTACTTGGAACAGTGCCTGTACCATAACCGCCAATCTTAAATCCGTTAGAGTCTCCACCCTTTGTCATATTGTATGCCCAACATGTATCAAATGTATTGGCACCCTTTGATGTGATACAGTCAAAACCATCATCACCACAAGCCCATGCACGGCACTGTGTAAATGTTACCCCATTACCATGTGCACCAAAACCATCTGTGTTGCTGTTTGAAACACTATTTGATGTGTATAAATTATATGCATCACATTTAATTACATTACCTGTGCCATTATTGCAGAAATAGAAACCATTTGCGTTTGAATTACATGCTGTAATCTGGTTCATTGTTGCACTTCCTTCAATTCTGAAACATTCTGACTGCTTCTGACTACCAACAGGTACATTTGTAACCTCGAAACAAAGGAATGTAACACCTGTAACACCACTCTTTACATGAAATGCCGCAACTCTCTTTGATGTTGTTGTACCCGAGAAATCAAATACAGGAACATCCTTCGAGCTATAAGCACGATATGTAATATTACTCTTTGTAAACTGATGTACATAATTGTAATTACTGTCTGATGCTTCTATAGTGAAATTTGTATATGTACCACCCATAATATATACTGTATCACCTGAAGAAGCTGCATCTTCTGCTTTGTTAAGTGATGCAAACGGACTAGAATATGAGCCTGAATTTGAATCACTTCCACTTGGTGAAACATACCAACTTGCTGCATGCGCTGTTAACGATACACCTAACATAACTGTACAAAATGTTGCCATTGTAACAGCCATTTTTAAGATTTTTGTTTTTAACATTTTAATATTACCTCTCCTTTTTTCTCTTGGTCCGGAACTTCTATATTTAATATAGTTTTTGCTATCCTCCTTTTCTATAAATTTCCATTCCCCTTTGTCAGATTCCAGACACGCTCTTAATGTACATTGAAATAACAGATTTTGTCAAGATGTATTTGTGCAAAATTACTTAAATTTTACATTTGAATTTAATATTTTAGTGCATTATCGACAAATTTTTGACATTTGACACAATTAATACTTGATAATATAATGTTTTTGAAATTTAATTTTTTATTTATTTGTGAATCATTAGGAGGCTATTATGTCTAATATTATAGAAATAACAGATTTCAACGCACCTGAACTTGATGTTTATGCAAGACTTACAGAAAATCAATTACTTAATCGTCACGAACCTGAAAAGGGAATATTTATTGCAGAAAGCCCAAAGGTTATTGAACGTGCACTTGACGCCGGCTGTGAGCCTATTTCACTTTTACTTGAAAAGAAGCACATCGAGGGTGAAGCTAAAGATATAATTACTCGTGTAGGAGATATTCCTATTTATACTGCTGAATTTGATGTGTTGACACAGCTTACGGGATTCCAATTAACTCGTGGTGCCTTATGTGCCATGGGTCGTCCTGCACTTCCAACCATCGAAGCTGTATGCAAGGACGCTGACAGAATTGCAGTCCTTGAAAATGTTATGAATCCTACAAATGTTGGCGCTATATTCCGTTCTGCTGCCGCTCTTGGAATTGATGCTGTACTACTGACATCAGCATGCAGCAATCCTTTATATCGTCGTGCAATTCGCGTAAGTATGGGAACAGTATTTCAGATCCCTTGGACATTTATTGAAGATTGCCAATCATATGTTTCAAAACTTAAAGAATTAGGTTTCAAAACTGCTGCCATGGCTTTATGCGATGATTCAGTAAATATAGACGACGAAGCTCTTATGTCCGAAGAAAAACTTGCCATTATTCTTGGTACAGAAGGCGAAGGACTTGAAGATAAAACAATAGCAGACTGCGATTATACAGTCTGCATACCGATGGCACATGGCGTTGATTCTTTAAATGTAGCCGCTGCCAGTGCTGTTGCTTTTTGGCAGCTTGGAAAAAATTAAAGCAATGTGCGGGATTATTGAACTAAACCATAATCCCGCACACTTTATTACATTTCATTATAATACTTCGCAAATCTAACTGTTTGATAAATATTTGTCACAATATGGGCAACAGCAATCAATACCACTCCCAACATTTGATCCGCAACCATCAACACTAACATAATTACTGTATAAATAATGGATGAGAACAAGTTGACATCCTGCGCAACTTTACCTCTAATAATCTCATTTCGTTCATCATGCTGTTCTATCTTAGCTTCCTTATCAGACTCAACCCATGTTGTGATTCCTTTATAAAGAATACGGATACCTAATAAAAAAACAAGTATGCCTACGATTCCAAAACCAATCTTTCCAGCATTACCCAAATCAAAATCCTCACTTAAAGACGCAATAACAAAAAATGTCAAACTAATAATCCAACAAACAATGCCTATAATTGCATATCCTTTTACACCTAACTTCTTCATAAACTTATTCCTCCTCATAAATAAAAATATCTTCAATTGCCATATCAAAATATTTTGCTAACTTAAATGCCAACAATATAGACGGATTGTATTTTCCACTTTCTAACGAGCTTATGGTCTGTCTGGAAACTTCCATCGCCATCGCCAGTTCATCCTGTTTAATCCCTCGCTCTTTGCGCAGTTTCTCTAATATATTTTTCATAAATCCTCCATTTCGGAATCATAATGTAAAGTTAACTTTACATTATTTATAACATATTAAACAGTTCATGTCAAGTTAACTTTACATTTTCTAATCAAAAAAACAAAACCAATCTATGGTTTTGCTTTAATTTATCATTGTTTACTTGTACAAGTTTGACTACAGCAGCTTGTTACTTCCAAATCCTTATTTTCTTCAAGATAATTACTACCCCAGTTGCACATAGAATCAAGCACCGGAATTATACTCTTGCCAAATTCCGTTAATGAATATTCAACTTTTGGAGGAACAACCGGATATACATATCTGGTTATCAATCCATCTTCTTCCAACTCTCTTAATTGTTGTGTCAGCATTTTAGGTGTAGCTGATGTAACCAGCCTTTTTAACTCTCCAAAACGCAATGTCTTATTAATCAAATGCCACAATATTACCGCCTTATACTTTCCACCAATAAGATTTATAGTCAGTTCCACAGGACATTGAAATGTTTTTGTTTTCTGCATATGTTCCTCCGTAGTATCTTTTAAGGTACTATATACCAAAAAAGTGCGTACTTGCACTTATAATATTATATGTTAAAATCATAGCATGTTTAAACAAAGATTACAAGTATTATAGAAATGCGCAATTCTATGTTAGCGAAAGGAAATGAAAATGGAATTTTTAACATTAGCAAAACAGCGTTGCTCCGTAAGAGGTTATAAAAATACTGCTGTAGAAAAAGATAAATTAAATAAAATTTTAGAGGCTGCACATGTTGCCCCAACAGCTGCCAATATGCAATCTTCAAGATTGCTTGTTATCCAATCAGAAGAAGGATTAAATAAGCTTTCTAAAGGTGTAAATTTCCATGGCGCACCATTAGCAATATTGGTATGTGGCGACCATAACAATGTATTTGTCCGACCATTCGACAAGAAGAATATGATTGACATTGATGCAACCATTTTAGCCGACCATATGGTATTAGAAGCAGAGGATTTAGGTCTTAGCACTTGTTGGTTAACATATTTCGACCCGACTATTATCAGAAATGAATTTAATATTCCTGAAAACCTCGAACCGGTAGCAATTATTGCAATCGGATACGCATCAGGCTCAAAAGCTTGCGCAGAGCGTCATTCAAAGGATAGAAAAAATATTAAAGAAATAACAGTATATGAATCATTCTAGAATGGTTCATATGGCAAACAAAATTCCACTATAGAAAAAACTATAGTGGAGTTTTTATTCTCTTATCCAATCACCATTTCCAAATATTTCCTTATATCTATTCTTCAATTCTTTTATATCATATTCATGATTTATATAAATGCATTCATCTGCAATGTGTTTCATAAATTCATCCGAACCTACAGGCAAGAACACCACCGCTCCACTATCTGTCAGTTCTCGTAATACCTTCAAAAGTCCTGACTGACACATATCATAATAAAATTTGCTTGTTTCATATGGTGCATAAAATATTTTCTTACCTTCTGCATATCCCAATGCAGCCGAAGCTCTCCATCTTTCACCACTCAATTGAAATAACTTCCTGTCAAATCTGGGCTCAGTAAGCAAAAACTTATCTGCTATGCTTGAAAAATTCTCATTTATCCTACTTTTCTTTACTGCATTTTCAATGGATTTCTTGACAACAGCATTTTTATATGACCCTCTACTTGGCTCAAGATTCCAGCTATTATTTTGCAAATCATTTTTACATATTTCTACATCATTACAATATAATTTCAAATCTCTAAAATCAACTCTACCACCTAACAGGTAAGATAAATACATACATCCTTCCTGATATTCGCTAACCAAACCATATATTTTACCACTTTGAAATATTTGGTTGCTATATTTCCATGTGTCATAAATATTCTTTTCAAGACAAGCACTTCCATCAACTAATGATGTGCAATTAGTTGAATCAATTTTTATTGTAAATGAATCATTAAATAACATATTTTTTCAGTTCCTTCAATCTACATTCAAACATTTCCGCCTCAGCTTTCATATCCCCAAAGGCATTCATATCCATTTCTTTTATCTGAGGAAGTCCAATTTTCTTCACAGCCTCAATTGCAGCTTCTCTCTGTGTCAATCTTCTTGGATAAAGAGTTTGACAATTTGCTCCTTCTATATTGTCATATGCCAAAAAGCATTGGTTAAAATCCATTAAAGGATACAATGAAATGTATTCATTAGTCTCATTATCCACCAACAATCCCCAGTTTTCAGGATGTCTGTCTGTATTGCCAGTCAAATAATCAAGAATATTCATACCATAAAAAGTAATCGTATCTATCCTTTCAAATTCAGCAATCGTATCTAAATCATGATTACAAGCATAAATCTCAAATGCCATCTTAGATACCATAGAATAATCTTTTGATGTTACAATTTCACTTTCTGAAACCAATTGTCCATCATAAAAACTTTCGCTATATTTTACCTACGGTATGTCAAAACATTGACAAATCTTACTTGCCAATAATTCCCTTCTTACAGCATCATTTCCTCCATCTTTCAACAATTTAAATTTACCATTTTGTCGTATCCAAGCCTTTGGAAAACAACCCTTTGTTGACAAATCCGGTGCCAATTCATGATTTGTCACTGTCATTTGACGACCTTTCAACGAAAGTTCAACAACAGCCTCATTTAGCGGATTATCATACAGATTTATCTCCTTAAAAGATACATTCTCACCTTGCTTTCTTATCCAATAAACATCTGTTAAAGAAACACAATGATATGATAAAGAAATATTAGCACGGTCTTTGTCAGTTACCGCCTGTGCCGCTCCAATACTATTCAATATATCTTTTGCATATTGTCTGTCCAAAGAGAAAACACGAGATGCACACCAATGATAAAAGTTATTCAAATTATTTATCAATGTGTCAATATCATCTTCATTATCGAAATACAAGTCATATGGCATAAATTTATCATTAATCAATGCAACTCTGCCTATCGTAGATATAGTTGCAACTACTTTTTCCATATGCATAATCTCATATACGATAACATTAGCTTTTTTATCCTGCATTTCTCCTCCACCAATCTACATTTTAACTTACCCTTTACTTTCTATCTTCCGAAGCCATCCCTATTTACATATGACTCATATAACTGCTTTATAAAATCATCATCCTTAACTTCATTATAAATAACAAGCTCACATAAATTGCCATTAAACGATTGTTGAAATGCATCTCCACCCAACACAAACTGCTCTGCATGTCTGTTGGTTGGTACATTTTCAAGTCTTCCCATCAACTGACCATTCATATAAGTCTCCATAACCTCTGTCTTGGCATTATACACTATAGTATAATGTGTCCATACATTTTCTTCACACTTTTGTGCCGGAGAATCAAACCATCCTTCTATTCCTATAGAATTCCATATACGAAAATCTGATTTGTCTTCCCACGCCAAAGGTGAAATCGTTGCAAATCCTATATCATGTCTTATGTACAAAGCACACGCCCATGGATGAAGCTTCTTTGGTTTAAGCCACATAGATATGGTATAACTTTGGCTAACCATAACATGTGCAGGAAGTGTAACAACATTAGTACCTTGGGGTCCTCCTGGAAAATATATAGACTTACTATTTGGATAAAGACCTTCCCTATATTCTAAACCTTCACCGACTATTTCTCCTTCAAAACTTCCATCCCTAGACTTCAAACTTCCATCAAATGGAAATTCATAACAATTCAATGCAGCAACCATATATTTATCTGCAAATTTTTCAAATTCATCTAATGGTAATGGTCTGGAATAATAAAAACCTTGAGCAATCTGACAACCACATTGCATAATAAACTCAGCCTGCTCTTTTGTCTCGATTCCTTCTGTAACCACATCTGCTTTAAGGTCCATACACAAAGCTATAACATTTCTAATAATACCTTTACCTCGTGCAGTTTCACCGGAACCATGTATAAAATCACGATCAATTTTTATAGTATCAACATATAAATCCTTTAACAGATTAAGTGCGGAGAAACCTGAACCAAAATCATCAATTGATACTAGAAATCCTTCTTCTTTTATTCTATTGACATTATCAATCAGCACATTTATATCTTCTTCAAACACACTCTCTGTAATCTCTACCTCAAGCTCGTCATGAGGAATATTATATTTATCTGCTATCTCTGAAAGCGTCTTACAAAATTCCTTTTCATGTAAATGCGTACGGGACATATTAACAGAAATCATGGTACCTGCATAGCTTTCTCCTCGCTTCGTCCAATCAGCCTTTATACGACAGACTTCCTCGAACATATACATATCAAGCTTTGATACAAAACCATTCTTCTCAAATACAGGAATAAAAACGGCTGGCGAACGCATACCATCAACAGGATGAATCCACCTCACAAGAGCCTCCGCCCCATACAACTTAGTAGTAACCATATTAACCTTAGGCTGCAAATACACATAAAACTGTCCGTTTTCTAAGGCTTTGTCCATTTCCCTTTCGATTTGTTCTTTTGTAATCACATTTTCACCCATTCACGCACCTCCGTAAAAACAGATACTCTATATTTATTTTACCATTAAATTATTATATCTCAACCTTTATTTTGAAAAAGTGATTACAAATGCTTAATGTTTTTTGAAATGTTTCATTGATTTTCAATCTTCTTATCCATTATTTTCGCTACAATTATCGGCGATAATAATGTTGTCAGCACTACAATTATCCATAGATTTCCTGACAGAAAATCATATGCTTTAATCAAATCACTAATGCCACCGCCTGACTTTATATACATTGACAAATCAAAGAGATTTGTCAAAATACACCACATTATTCCAATAAAAATATAATCTAATTTTTTGTATTCTTTGATTTTTGGCAATAAGAGAAATGTTATTACAAATATGCAAACACTTAATATTATTGCGCTTAATGGTGATGCTATTGCACCTAATTTAACTAAAACATTTTCTCTAAAGCCACCATTCAGTATTGCAACAGGAATCATTAATGCCCAAATACCTAAAGCTTGTATATATTTCTTCATAAATCATTCCCCTTTCATAAATTCAATTAACGATGTCAAATACTTCTTATCCGTCCAATCACAGCTTTGTCCAACTGCACTCATCAACGCCTTCTGCCAAGATTCAAATGTATTAGGGTCTTGCTTCGCCACAGCCTTTTGCAACATCTTACACAATGTCCTGTCCGTAAATGACATTTTCTCTTCATTCCACGCACCACGACAGTAATACAAAGGAATTCTACTAAGCTTATCCTTAAAATGCAAATCTCTAATCTGCTTAATGGCATTTTCATCATAAGGTGACGCTCCAACTGCAAAAACAGCTATCCTTTTATCACTTAAATGTTCTATATTCTTCTTAAGAAATGATAAGCCTGCAATTCCTGATGCATAAACACCTCCACCTAATATAATTACATCATATTCTTGGAGCGACTTAACATTTACATGCTTAGTCTCCACACAATCATACCCAGTTTCTTCTTGCAACCACTGAGCGTACTTCTTAGTCGCACCATATTTTGATTGATATAAAATAATCCCTTTTCCCATAGCCTTTATCTCCTTATATGCCTTTTAAATTGTTTTCTATTTGTATAATAGTCTGAATCGTTACCCTAAGCTGTTCCTCAGACACACCATCAAACATCTTCTTCATTATCTGACTGCTCATCTCATCATTCTTCTGACAAAACTCTAAACAATATTTCGTAAGCTCAACTCTTTGCTTTCTTTTATCTTCTATATCTGCATGAATGTTTACAAAACCTTTCTTCTCTAACTTTAAAAGTATTTGCTTTACATTCTGATGTGAACTTCCCATAATTTCTGCAAGTTCCTTTATCGTCGGTTTCTCTTTACATAAATTAATACATATTATGGCAAAGAACTGCTTCCAGCTGATTTCCTGCATTGCCTTGTCTGCCACAGCCTGAAAACGATTATCAAATGCACTCAATAATCCCAACAAGAAATATGATGATTCTATACCAGAAAAATCTACTTTTTCACTTTGCATTACTTCTTTTATATTCATATTCTTCTCCTTTATGTAATATGTTACCTTTTTATGGTAACATATTACCTTTTATGTGTCAATAGAGTATTTCTTCCCCATATACAACATTAAGCAATGAAAGATATTATACTTCTCATATACTATCTTTCATTGCCTAATATTTTTTGAATATTCCTATTATTCTTTATTTATTTGACTTCTGCCAGTAATTAAGTTTTGGCAATTGCTCTTCCAAATATGTTCGCACCTGCGCTGGTGCCCAATTTTCATTCGACATATGTCCTACGAGAAAATCTGTCAATTCCTCAAGACTTGTATATACAAATTGTCCATCTGTATAACACCACTTACAGTATTCTTCATTATAAGTTCCATCAGGCTCTTTACTTGTAGAAGAATCATCAAGTGGCATCCCACAACACTGACAAATCAATTTTCGCGGAGAACCTAAAAGCGTATTGATAGAAACATCAAACAATTTCGACAATAATTTTAATGTTTCTGTATTTGGTATGGTTTGACCTGTTTCCCAACGAGATACTGCCTGTCTAGTAACATATACTTTTTCTGCAAGTTCATCTTGAGATAATCTACTTTTTGCTCGTAGTTCAAGTATAACTTCCTTTGTTTCCATATAAATCATCACCTCCACCAATATTGTACCATTATAAATTTAAGATACAAGCAACTGGCTATTTCTATTCATTTCTCCACTACCATCAAAACCACTTTTATAAATATACTTGTACCACAAACGCAAAAATTCCAATACTTAATCCAATACTAAATATAAGTCCAATTACACAGGTTGCAATAGCAAACCGATCATATACCTTTCTCATTCTCTTATTCAACATAACATGATATATTTTATCCTGCTGATACAGCTTATTCTTCATAACGCCTTCTCTAGGAAAAATACACAAATATTCCTCTCCCTCCACTAAATAGCAAGCAGCTTGATACTTGTCGTTTCGTAGTTTTTCAAAACGTAAAAACTTTGCTGTTTTTAGCTTTGAGAAGAATAAACGTATAAAACAATATATAAAACCCAATGATAGTAATCCAAAAAATATACCTATCAACATTAACACTACTAATATTATGTAGTTAAAGTCAACTCCTAAAATTAGACAATAGCCTAAAATAATAATACTTAAAATAACAATTTCCATAGCTATCACTTCCTTAAATTTCTCTTTCGTTACAATTACTGTAACTTATTATAAGTTATCACACAATATTACTCAATAACATAATTTTGCTATAATTAATTTTGCTAAAATGCACACTATCTCACCCTAAATATTGTCCTTCTAACCTTTCCCTCAATTAAATCAGGTATTGAATATTTTGGACTTCCGATAATAACAGTTGTACCATTTTTAATTGGCTCCTGAATGTATTGAAGTTTCGCCAGCATTCCATTTGCTCCCTTCCTACTTGCACCATCACACAATCCAAGCAAACCATTCATATTATCCAACAATTCTTCAACATTTTTTCCTTCAACAGATTCAATCAACGAATTTTTATCCGAAGCATCTCTAAGCAATCCTTCCGCTGAAGTAAGTATCAACAAATATTTCGACTTAAGCAATACAGATATGCGAGAAGCAGTTTCATCATTGTCTATACATTCAGCCACGATTTCTTGCTGTTTTCAAACTTCATAATCAATTCATTCCTTTCTAAACTAAAAATGCAAACAAAAAAGCTACCCTCCTTAAAATAAATTTAAGGACGATAGCTTATAAACGCTCCGTGATACCACCTTAATTCATCTATGCCTCACGACACAGACCTCTTCAAGTACAGAAAACTTCGATACTCTAACGCTATAATGGGCGTTCCCATCGTAGCCTCATGCAAACATCACTCGGTACGCAGCTCCATGACTGGTTCAATATCCTTTCATCAGAGCTTCACACCCACCAGCTCCTCTCTGCAGAAAGCTGTTTTCGAACTTGTGTTCTATCTTTATTTATGTTATAATATCTATAGTAGCTTTAGCTACTGGCAATCGTGTTACAGGGTGGTTGACCTCCATTACATAGAATGGAGGTGATGCT
>CAZESO010000049.1:0-12194 GCA_964515325.1 uncultured Roseburia sp.
ATCACTTCGTACTCCGCCTCATCCGGCTGCACGCCCTCCTTGAAAAAGAACATTTTGTTTATTTCTGCTTTGGTTTCTTCTAACAAATCATAATGAAATTCCATGTTACTCAACCTCTCTTCGTTTTTTCTGTCCATTTTGCCCTAATTAATTCACCATTTCCATTCTTTATATCCGCACTTTCACAACATATTTCTCCTATGATATTTTGTCCAGCCTCTAATACTCCTTTTCAAACGCAATATCGTTCCAAAACGCATATTTTTGTGCAGTTGAACCTTCCGGTGCGTGTATGGTAAGTTTGGGGCAATTACAAATTGCCGCATCAGCTATCTCTAAATCCGGATTTTCAATGATTAAACTTTCCAGATTCTTATTGCGGTAAAATACCCATTTTTCTATCACTTTTACATTGACTCCAAAATGTACTTTTGTAAGACTGTTACATTCTCTAAATAAACTGCATCTAATGCTCTCCACCTTGTCAGGTATACGAATCTCTGTCAGTTTACTACAGTTTTCAAAAGCAGAATCCCCTATGTATTTAACAGAATCCGGCATAATCACACCTGTCAGATTCGGACATACACATTTCATAAACCCGCCAAATGCATAATCCGCAATGCCCACCGTTCCTTTTTTTACCGTATAATCACCGCAGACAGACGCATCCGCCTTAAGAAGCCACTTGCCCAGATACAATACACCATCTTCCCAGTTGCTTTCATCATTTACATAACCTGTATTTTCAAAAGCAGTTGAAGCAATACCGGTAAGACTGTCCGGTAATTCAATATTTGTAAGGTTCTCACAATTTGCAAATGCGTAAGCTCCAATTTGAGTAACACCTTCCGGAATTTTGATAGCGACAAGGCTTTCGCAATCTTTCAACATGGCATTCAAATCCGTAACACCACTAGGAATCTGTATGTGGGTCAGATTCGGACATCTCGACAATACCCTGTCACCAAAACAACTCACTTTCTCGGGAAATTTAATATTTAAAAGTTCCTCACAGCCTTCAAACACAAAAGAGCCAATACACTTCACACTATCAGGTATATTAACCTCAGTAAGCTTGTTACAGTTTCGAAAAGCTCCGTTTGCAATTCCTATCGTACCATCCAAAACATCAAATACTCCCTGTACCTGTTCCCGTACCTTTATCAACCAACCACTCGCATATAAAGCATCTGCTGTCCAGTTTTCTTCTACATTGTAAAATGCCGTATCAGATAATACATTTTCCTCTATGACCTGTACTGTTTCAGGTATTGTAATCTTAGACAACAAATTACAACCTAAAAAAGCCTCTTTTCGGATTTGATTAATCTCCTGTCCGCCACTTAGACTTTCAGGAATGGAAAAGTCACCTTCTATTGGCGAAACTGTCTTGTTACCAGCGAGTGCTTCCACTTCATAAGAGCGTGTATATTTCCAGTTGCCATCTGCATCTTTGGAAAAACCTCGTCCCGGGTAAGCTCTTTCCGGATTTTCTCCCCCTTTATCCACATCCATACCGGCTTGATAATAGTAATAATCAGCCTCTATTTTCTTGGCACATTCCTTGGAAATAAGCGATACTCCACCTTCTCCGTTCAGATAATAATACATGCCGTTTTTAAATATTACACAATCATCCCAAAGTCTGAATTCTCTCTTTTGCATACTTCCTCTTCCTTCTACCAAACTTATAACCAATCCAAATCTAATCCCAATAGTTCCTCATACTTTTCCAGCATTTCATCCGTCATTGCTCCGAGATATAATTCTTCATCCTCCACAAGATAACAGCCTAGGATATCTTTTGCGTAAACAGGAATCACATCCCCCAACAGGAATAATTCATCTTCACACAAATATTGCAAATCGCTCCCGCCCAAGTGTTTAAATTCATCCTCCGACAATGGTGCTTTCGCAACGGAAGGCATTGTATTTAACACTTGCCAAGATGCTATACCGAAGAAAAACAAGTCTGTAACACTCTCTTCCATATACCATTTTTTCATATCATATGGATACCAACAAACGGCTTCATCATCCGTTTCCAAATCTTCTAACTGAATTCCCAACCTTCCCATTCCTTCATGTTTTTCACCAAAGCATAATGCATCATATTCAATTCGAATATTTTCCACTGTGTCAAAAACATAAAACGAAGAAAGCACTTCTTTATCATTACCGAAATGAGTATAAAATTCAACCATAGCCGGGGGAAACTTTACATTCAACTCCCGTTGTTTTTCCTCAATAGTGTTCTTTTCAACATGAGCGGCTATACTCCTTCTATAGTCATCCAATATCACAAAAAATTTATCTAACATTTCAACCTCCCGCCTTTGTATGGAAATCACTTTGAGCAAACATGTAATAAATATTATTCACCCCAATAGCCCATTTTAGAATTGTATTTTTATCCATCTACTCACCAATAACTATAATTTCCCATTTTTATTATATCATCCAAAGCCCTTGTATTCCACTTATATTTTCTTTAAAAGGCGAAATGTCAAGGCACGACAATTCGCCCATAACCGCTTTACAATTTATATTATCTCTGGCTTAAATTATCACCTCGCTCCCCTATTCTTTTCAGAAACAGCTATTTTTCTAGAATCATCTCTTACACCATAATGTTTCTTACGATACTGGTATTCCTCCAAGAATTCATCATATATCTGTCTGTAATACCAAGCTTCCATAACCTCTTTCACGGAAGTTCGGTATCCCACTCATCATCTTCTCTATCTCGTAGAGTCTTTCATTTTTGCTGTAATGCATTCTTTTCTTTCCTTTCTGTAAACTAAAAAATGCGTTACCTATCTCTTTTACAAAATAAGTAACGCATATGTTCTCAAATCGATTTTTATATCAATTTGACTCAAATATTCAATTTTTACCCTTTGGCATCTGCCAAAATCGGTTAAAAAATCGGTTAAAAAATCGGCAAAATTTTACTCGATTTTCGCTCCAAAACCACAACATCTTGTGGTTATGTACCTCTATTTTTCCTCAAAACCACAACGAGTCATCAGAATTACCGTCTCAACATGTGTCGTATGTGGGAACATATCCACCGCACACACCTTCTCAACCTTATATCCTCTCTCCTGAAGCATAACCAAATCTCTCGCTAAACTCGTAGGTTTACACGAAATATAAACCAATCTATCCACTCCAAAATCTATAATTTTCGAAAGTGCTTTTGGATTAATTCCATCACGAGGAGGGTCAAGTACAATTAAGTCCGGCTTATCCTGAAGTTCATCAATAACTTTGAGAACGTCACCTGCTATAAAGTTGCAGTTTGTCAATCCATTAAGTCCGGCATTAATCTTTGCAGCCTCTACAGCTTCTTCAATAATCTCAACACCGGTTACACTTTTCGCTACCGGAGCAAGCATTTGCGCGATTGTTCCTGTTCCACTATATAAATCAAATATAACCTTATCCTTAGTCTCTCCAACATAGCTTCTGGCCTTTTCATAAAGCACTTCTGCGCCTAATGAATTAGTCTGGAAGAACGAAAATGGTGAAATCTTAAAATTAAGTCCTAATATACTTTCTGTTATATAGTCTTGTCCATAAATAATATCTGTCTTGTCACTCTGCACAACATCAGATAAACTATCATTATATGTATGCAAAATTCCAGCTATTTTTCCATTTAAATTAAGTGGTAACAGCTTGTTTTTAAGCATTTCAAGCATGTCTATTTCTGATATTTTCTTTGCTGCACCACACTCTTCCCACTTAGAAGTTGTAACTAAATCTATCATTATTTCACTTGTCTTCTTTGTTCTTCTTACAAGTAAATGCCTTAAATATCCTGTATGTTTCATCTTATGATAAAATGCAACATCCATATCCTTAAACATATCCAACACAGCCTGTAATATAAGATTATAATCATTATCTACAATCTTACAATCTGTTACAGAAACTATGTCATGAAAGCTTCCTTTTTTGTGGAGTCCCAGTGCCAGTGGGCCATCCTTGAACTCGTCTCCAAATGAAAATTCCATCTTATTTCTATATCCAAAGCTTTCAGGACTACCTATAATTCCTTCAAACTCAAAGTCATCACAGACATCATCTATGATATTTTTCACCATATTCTTCTTAAGCTCTAATTGCTTTTCATATGGAATGTCCTGATAAACGCATCCACCACAATCTCCAAAATGTGGACAGGCTGCATCTGCAGATTGCAAATCTGACTTTTCTAGTACATTTAAAAGTCTTGCTTCACAATTCCCTGAACGCTTTTTATTGACCTGCGCCTCAATCTTTTGACCTGGCAATGTGCCCTTTACTGTTACTTTAGCTTTGTTTTCTCCATCTTCACAAACTAAAATTCCCTTGTTAGGGAATTTTAATTCTTCTATTATACCTGTTACAATTTGTCCTTTTTTCATTGTTTCTCTTCCTTATTTGTATTGTAATGTTAGTGTTACTGTCACTATAGTGTAGCCTCTGTCAGATACGACATTAATTCCCGCACCATAACTATATCCATTATTACTTGGATGCTGTATTCCTGCCAAATAGTTTCCATAAATACCTTGAGCATTACTCATTATTGTATTATAGTCTAAAGTTCCTTCCGGATAAACTATTGCATAAGACTTATAACCTTGACTAATATAAGTACTTGATGCTGAATCTGCCGCTGCTATTGTAGTCACTTTCATATATGGAACACTTCCCAATCTAAATTGGAATGCCAAATTATCTGCATATTCATAAAATGCTGTAGATGTGCATGATGGAATATCCTTATTCTCTGCATCTATTGTATGGCTCTTACTGCACATATCTGCTGTTGTAAGCAGGAAATAAGTATAACTTAAATTTTCGCCTGCATAATAAATTGTATTATTAACCATAGGATCATCAAAAGTAACATCAATATGATACCAATTCCCATCTATTTTTACAACATTCCATTCATGAGGTCCACCATCACCTGTTCCGGTAACCAATCTTGCCTCAATACCAGTTGTCCAGCAAAGAAGCATAAATGCCTCTGAATAGCCTTCACACACAACATTTTTATTCACCAAAGCTCCCTCTGCTGAAAAAGCATATGAATAAGCATCATAACTGCCACTTGCTGCAGCTTCATAATTATAATTCACATTCTTAACAAGCCAGTCATGAATAGCTCTAACTCTCTCAACCTGACTCATATTTGTAGTTATAATGCTGTTAATAACAGCTTCCGCCTTTGCATATGCAGTATCCGAAATTCCTCTTCGAGTATACTGTGTAATATCATATGTGTTCTTATTAATAACTGCACCATAGTTGGTAGCCGGTGCCTGAGTTGGAGCAGTTGTAGCCTGTGTTGCCGCCTGCGTTGGCGCTTGTGTTGTTGTAGGCGCTTGTGTTGTTGTAGGTGCCTGCGTTGTTACAGCTTCTGTTGTTGGTGCTTCTGTTGGAGCTACTGATGTTCCGGAAGTATTATCCACAACCGGTTCTATTGGAGTTGTAGACTCTTCTGAACTCGATGTCTCTCCCTCCTTCGTCTCACTTTCACCATCTTTTTTACTACTTGTAGAGCTTTCACCGGACTCTTCTTTATCTTTATCAGTCTTTTTCTTCGTTGTACTCTTCTCTTTATCACTTTTGTCTTTGTTATTATTTTCAGCTTCTACTGTAGTTTTATTCTTCTTTTCAGTTGAATCATCTTTATCACATCCAGTTGCTAATGACGCTGCCATCATTATGGCAACAACAATTAGCCATATCTTTTTCTTCATAAATCTTCCTCCTAACCGTAGAACTGACATTGTATAAAAGAGGCGCATTACTTCACGAAAATACGCCTCTTTATATTTACACTATTATTCCTCAAAAAAATCTTCATCAAAAGTATCATCGAAATCTTCATCATCAAAACAATCTTCAAAGTCTTCAATATTCTCTTTTGTTTTCTTCTTATACCATATGAATGCCACAATCGCTGCAACAACAGCAATAACAGCAATCATTCCAATGATAACTTTCTTCTTTTTCTTTTCTTCATCCTTCTTCTTATTAAGAAGCTTTGTCAATTTGCTTGATTCTAATAATTCTTCAATATTATACATATATCTATCCTTTCCTTACATTATATACATTACTTCACACAACTATAATATATCCACTTTCATTTCTATTATTATAACAAAATCTGCATAATAATACTACAATTTTTTTAATTTTGCAAAAGAAGCAAACATTTTTTTCTGACCTGCTGTGTCAAAATTCACCAGTACCTCATAATCCCTTCCACCATCTGTGATGCTTAGAACTGTACCCTCGCCAAATTTAATATGACGAACTCTGTCACCTGCAACATAATCAAGCCCATTTGCGGATTTATTAATTGTACTTCCAACCACATTTGCAGATGATGGTTTTGATGATGATGTACTATTGACAGCGGATGTCACAGCTGCAAATGGTTTAGCTGCAAAGGATGCTTTCTTATCAAATCCTCCAAAGCCACCGAAGCCACCAAAATTCCCGGCTCCGGCAGATGTACTGTGCTTTCCTGCATCCACCTTAAAGGTCTTTCCTGTATCAATCAACTCCGAAGGGATTTCCTTAATAAATCTGGATGGTCTATTATATTGAGTCTCTCCTCGAATCATTCTTGCCTTAGCACATGATATACATAAATTCTTCATTGCTCTTGTTATGGCAACATATGCAAGTCTTCTCTCTTCTTCCATATCAGAAGGATCATCCGACTGTATTGTCATATAACTAGGAAATAATCCTTCTTCCACACCACTTAAATACACCTTAGGGAACTCAAGTCCTTTTGCACTATGAATAGTCATCAATGCCACATATTGTTCACTTTCATTAAGAGAATCAATATCTGCAATAAGAGCTACTTCCTCCAAAAATCCCTCTAATGTAGGATTCTCATTGTCCTGCTCATAAGTAACAACCTTAGTCAAGAATTCGTTGATATTTTCAATTCTATCTCTAGCTTCATCTGTATCCTCAGCCTTTAATTCATCAAGATAGCCTGTTTCTTCAAGAAGAAAATCCACACCTTCCTTCAAGCCTTTGGATTCAATAACATTCTTAATGCGTGATACTATCTCAACAAATTCACCAATTTTCACGGCAGCTTTACCTATATTTGGAACATCCTCCACTCTATCCAACGCCTCAAAAAAGCTTAATCCCATATTCAAAGCATAATTATCAATTCTTGAAATAGATGTGGCACCAATACCTCGCTTAGGTACATTTATAATTCTCTTTGTTGCCACATCATCCTTACCATTAAGAGCAGTTTTCATATAAGCCAAAACATCCTTAATTTCTTTTCTCTGATAGAAGTTCTGTCCTCCAAAAATTTTATATGGAATATTATACTTAATAAGTTTTTCTTCCAAAGAACGTGACTGTGCATTTGTTCTATAAAGACATGCTATCTCATTATATGAATATTCTCCATCTTCTACGCCCTTTTCAATGTCCCTGGCAATATGCTCAGCTTCTTCAAAACCATTTTCAAACATCTTAAAGGAAATTAAATCTCCATCAGATTTATCAGTCCAAAGAGCCTTTGACTTTCTACCACGATTATTCTTAATGACTTCATTTGCAGCTGATAAAATATTTCCAACAGAACGATAATTCTGCTCCAATTTAATAACACAAGCATCAGGAAATACTTCTTCAAAATCAAGAATGTTTCTAATATTTGCACCTCTAAACTTATAAATTGACTGGTCATCATCACCAACCACACATAAATTTCTGCTTCTTGAAGCCAATAAGCTTATAAGTCTAAACTGTACAGTATTGGTATCCTGATATTCATCAACCATCATATACTTAAATCTTTTCTGATATCCTTCAAGTACTTCTGGTACTTTTTCAAACAACTCAACTGTTTTTAAAAGCAAATCATCAAAATCCAATGCATTATTCTTTCTAAGAGCTTCCTGGTATTCTCTGTAAGCCTCTGCCATTTTCATCATTGCAAAGTTTCCCTGTGCATTCTTTAAGAACTTCTCAGGAGTTATCATTTCATTCTTAGCCGATGAAATGGCTGAAAGAATCGATTTTTCTTTCATATTCTTGGTATCTATCTGAAGTCTCTTACATACATCCTTCATCACCGACTTTTGATCATCAGTATCATATATAGTGAAATTATTATCATATCCTATTCTGTCTATGTATCTTCTAAGAAATCTTACACATGTAGAGTGAAAGGTGGATACCCATACCGAATCTGCTCCAAATCCAATAAGATCATCTACTCTTTCTCTCATTTCTCCAGCTGCTTTATTGGTAAATGTAATAGCCATAATGTTATATGGATTAACACCTAATTCTTCTATAAGATATGCAATTCTATGTGTAATAACACGTGTCTTACCTGAACCTGCACCTGCCAATATAAGCACTGGTCCTTCTGTAGTAAACACGCCTTCTCTCTGCTGTTCATTTAATGTATCATATATACTCATAAACTAAACCCTTTCTATGATTTACTAATTTTCGTCCTTATAGCATAACATATTTTTAATTTTAATTAAATAGTAAATTCGTATTGAAACATAGTAATGAATACTATATAATATTTAGTATAAAACTATTCAAAGGATGGTATTAAATGAAAAATATTGAAAAATTGATTGAGGAAACTCTGAACAATACTAATCTTATCAAATCTGATGAGATACCAAATATTGATTTATATATGGATCAGGTTACTACTTTTTTAACCTCTCATCTCACAGAAGATACTAAGGATAATACCGAACCGGTTTTCACTAAGACAATGATTAATAACTATGCCAAAAGTCAGTTATTGCCTGCTCCTGAAAAGAAGAAGTATACCAAAGATCACATGCTCATGCTCATTAACATTTATTATTTAAAAAATGTTATGTCCATCAATAATATACATAAGCTTTTGGCGCCTGTGACAGAAAAATACTTCCATACAGAAAATAATTTTAATCTTTCAAGCGTTTATGATGAAATTTACAATTTAATTGAGACAATTAAGTTGTCTGCTAATCAGGATATACTGGATAAGCTTAAACTTACCACTTCATCTTTCAAAGATGTGCCAGATGATGAGAAAGATTATTTGCAATTATATTCATTTATAAGCTTGCTGTCTTTTGATGTATATATGAAAAAGCAGCTTATTGAAGCTTTAATTGATACTTTAAACGAGCCTAACTCTTCTGAAAATTCAGGTAAAAATAAAGAGAAGAAATAACACATTTCTTCTCTTTATTTATTGGTTATATTATTTTTTCTTTGAAAGTCTCTCAAATACTAAATCGTATCCATCATTACCATAATTTAATGCACGATTTACTCTACTGATTGTAGCTGTAGATGCACCTGTCTTTTCTGCGATATCCTTATATGTTTCTTTTGTTCTCAACATTTTTGCAACCGCAAGTCTCTGAGCAATTGATAATACCTCATTTACTGTACATACATCCTCGAAAAACTGGAAGCTTTCTTCTACATTTTCTAATGTAAGTATTGCCTCAAATAAATCCTGTACTTCCTGTGTTCTTAATTTCTTTGTCATATTTTTCTCTCCTTTTTACTAATTTAAAAAAATTGCCACCCATACATACCCCATAGTTTCTGAGTAATCTACTCCTACTCCCACTCTTGTATATTTACTACTAATCATATTCTCATAGTGTTTCTCGCTTGTTTTCCAACTTGTATCATTCCCTGATACAACATCCTTCGCAACAGAATGACCTGCTGCCGTATTTTCAAATGCCTGCGAAAAGTTTATACCACTTTGATTCATAAGATCGTAGTACTTTATCTCCTCAGTTCCCGCAATAGCACTCTCATAAGATATAAGTGATGCTCTTGCACATGCTATATAACTAACATTTACATCCAAAGCAAGTTCTCCAACCCCTACTCTAGCTCTTTCAGCATTAATTGCATTATATAGCTCTATAATCTTTACATTATATTCTTCATAAATGGTTTGTCCATCAATAAGCATATAATTGTAAGATAATCGATTTAAATCTTCTGTGACCTGTTCCGTTGTTGACTGCTCTGTTGTCGGTTGCTCTGTAGTAATCTCTTCTGTAGTCGATTCTTCCGTAGTCACTTCCTTTGTGGTTGTTTCTTCTGTGATTACTTCTTCTGTGGTTGTTTCTGCTGTCGTTTCTTCTATAGTTACTTTCTCAGAAACAGTTTCTTCTTCTGTCCCTCCTTCACTACTGCTTTCTTTTTCATCAGACTTGTCTTTGCTTGTTTCTTCCTGCATGTCCTCCGATATTCGATTCGAAGTCCTATGCCCGTTACTTTTATCACTCAAGCCAAATCCAATGACAACACCAAGAATACATATCACTACAATAACTGCAACAATCCCCACTAATATTATATTCTTTTTCTTCATCAATCCCTCCACAACGAACACTCTCATTATAGAATACCACAAAAATAAAGATAAATAAAGTGCTTTCTGAATTTATTTCATTAAAGCTTCATTTTTTTTATAACATTTTCTTTAATTCATCCACAGAAAATTCATAATTTGTATTACAGAAATGACAATTAACTTCTATTGGCTTATTATCATTAATCATGTCTATAATATCTTTCCTGCCTATACTGATTATTGCTTTTCTAACCTTTTCTTTACTACAATTGCATTTATATTCGGCAGGGGATTTATCTGTTATTTCAAGATTCATATCCCCTAAAATATATTCCAAAATATCCTCCGGTGACATCCCTTCATCTAACATTGTTGTTACTGAATTAATGCCATTTATCTTAGCTTCAAGCTTATCAATCACCTCATCATCCGCAAATGGCATAAGCTGAATGATAAATCCACCTGCCTGTCTTACAGTATTCTCCTTGTTCATAAGAACACCAAGCCCAACAGATGTAGGTACCTGCTCACTTGTTGCAAAATAATATGTTAAATCCTCTGCAATTTCACCAGTCATAAGACCTACCTGACCTGTATAAGGCTCTTTTAATCCAATATCCTTAATAACTGTAAGAGTACCATAACCTATTGCACCACCCACATCAAACTTTCCATAAAAATTCGCCGGATTAACAAATGTTGGATTATTCACATATCCCTTTACACCACCCTTTGAATCTGCTGTCACGGTGAGTCCTCCAAGAGGTCCATCACCTTTTATAGAAAGAGTTGTTAAATCCTTATCACCTTTCATTGTCACACCCATCATAACACCGGCACACATAAGTCTGCCAAGTGCGGCCGTGGCAACAGGACTGGTACCATGAATCTGTCTTGCTTTCTCTGTTAATTCCTTTGTTGTAGCTGCAAATGCCCTAATCTGACCACCTGCTGCCATCGCTCTAACAATATAATCTGCCATTTCTAAATTCCTCTCTTATATATCCTTACCTTTTTCCCTTGCAATAACATATATTCTGTCTTGCTTTTCATCTGCGTCATCCTTTGTAAATGCATTATAAGCACAAACAAATTCCATACCTCCTGCTTCAATTGCATTTCTGACTTCCGTTAAATCATAGGCCCTCTGTTGATGAAATTCTTCCATTTTTTCATACATATCATCCTCTCTTTTTGCAAATATGGACAATACATATTCGTTTATCTTTTCATCTTCATAATAACTATTTTCCCAAATAAAGCTTCCTTCTTCACGATTTTCAGCTATGGTATTATCACCAAGCCTCTTATAGTAAGCTTCTGTTTTCAAATCAAAAATAAAAATTCCTTTTGGATCAAGATAATTATTTACATTTTTAATTACTGTTATCAAATCATCATAATCAAGTATGTAATTCATCGAATCACATACCGAAACTACCGCACGCACAGTTCCATATAGTTCAAATTCACGCATATCCTGGCACAAATACAATATACTTTCTCTTCCTCTTTCCGCTCTCTTTTCCATTGCAATATTAAGCATATCGTAAGAATTGTCAATACCAATCATATCATATCCAAAATCACACAAGAGCTCTGTAACATTACCTGTTCCACACCCCATATCCAGAACTATTCCATCATTAATTTCATATTCCTTTAACAGCTGAATTATATATTCACTCCATTTATCATACTCAATATTATCCATAAACAAATCATATAATTCTGCAAATCCTGTGTACGCGCTCATTTAATGTTCACCTTTCTATATATCCATATATGA
>CAZESO010000050.1:0-12066 GCA_964515325.1 uncultured Roseburia sp.
TCACTCTTACAATATCCAAAATACTGCTTATTTCCACCACTATTAATTGAAACATATCCTTTGCTTCTAACCTTCATGCTATTAACAAGCTTATCGGCAACCTTTTCTTTTTCCCCTAAGATTTGAGTAATATTTTCAACTTCATCAAGGCCATCACCTCTTGATAACAATGTACCTTCTTTTTTTACAATAAATATATTTCCAAGGTTAGATAACTCTGAAAAGTCAATAAAATCAGTAAACTGTTCCAAACTTGTTGTGATTTTAAGAACACCTGTTGTTTCATGTCCATAATATATTGGAACAAAATAATCAACACCTTCTATTTCTCCAAATTCATTAAGTGCCTCTTTTACAACACAGTTACCCTGTAAGGCTTTCATAAAGTTTTTATTTCCGGTATAATCTACATTATAAATGCTTAATCCATCTATATTTATAATGTCATAATCGCTATAACCCTCAACCTCCGCCTGAGCAGATAAAGCTGATGTTACATTTTGATTTGTCCAATCCTCAAATGTTCCAATGAACAACGCAAGAGCTTCAATACTTGCTATTCTTTTTTCCATTTTCAAGTTAAAAAATTCAACCGTATCTTCAACGATAGTTGTTATATGCTCCTGTGTCTGGGTCTTTAAATCATTTTTTACATTTTCATCAAATTGAAAATACGCCAACACATTTGTTACCATAATAATTATTATTACAAGAATTGTAATACCATTATTTCTAATACTCTTTATCATATATGTATATCCTTTCTAATATGCTATCCAAATTTTATAAAAACACACTTACTCAAGTATACTCAATAATTCACTTTTTGACAAGCTACTTAGTGATATATCTGAATTTTCTAATATATCCTCAGATAATTTTTCCTTAAATTCCTGTAGTCTGAGAATCTTTTCTTCAATGGTATCCTTCATAATAAGCTTAAACACCAAAACATCCTTTGTCTGGCCTATTCTGTACGCTCTGTCAGTTGCCTGATTTTGAGCTGCAATATTCCACCAAGGGTCGTAATGAATAACCATATCTGCACCAATAAGATTAAGCCCAGTACCACCGGCTTTTAAAGACACGAGAAATACATTGGTTTTGTCATTATTAAAACTATTAACCAAATAATTCCTCTTTTCTTTTGAAGTACTTCCTGTCAACTCATAAAATGTGAGATTTTCTTCTATAAGTCTTTCCTTAATATACGGAAACATTGATGTAAACTGCGAAAACAATAATATCTTGTGATTTGATTCCACACCATCTCTTATAAGCTCCATACAGGTTTCAAGCTTAGCGGACTCGCCCTTATAATCTTCAAAGCATAATGCCGGCTGACAACATACTTCTCTAAGCTTTGTCAGTTCTGCAAGTACCCTGATTCTCTCACCATAAAATGAATCATCTTTAATACTTTCTCTAAGACGTTCTTGCAACGCTGTATATAATTTCAGCTGTTCACCTTCCATCTTAGTATATACATTACTTTCGATTTTATCAGGTAATTCTTTTAATACATCCTTTTTCAATCTTCTAAGAATAAAAGGATTTGTAAGTCGGTTTAAGCCTTTCATTGCCTCGCTTCTGTTGTGCTTAATTATTGGATTTTCAAATTTATCCTTAAATTTTGTATATGAATACAAAAATCCCGGCATAAGATAATCAAAAATGCTCCAAAGCTCACTAAGTCTATTTTCTACCGGAGTTCCAGTAAGTGCAAATCTGGTTTCTGCATTAATTTTCTTTACCGCCTTCGCACTGTCTGTCATATGATTCTTAATATTTTGAGCCTCATCTATTATTTCAAATCTAAATTTCAAGTCCTTATATTCATCTATATCTCGTTTTAATAACTCATATGAAGTTATAAGCAACTCATATTCATTTGCCTGTTTTAATATTTCAAGTCTCTGTTCCTTATTACCCAAAACAAGTGCATACTTAATAGAAGCACCAAACATTTTTATTTCATTTTCCCAATTATACAATATTGATGATGGTGCCACTATAAGGGATGTTTTTCGAGAGCTTGTACCATTTTCCTTTTCATCAAGTAACAATGAGATAATCTGAATAGATTTACCCATACCCATATCATCTGCCAAAATTCCGCCAAATCCACATAGGTCTAATGTTTTCAACCATCTAAATCCAATTTTCTGATATGGTCTTAATGTACTTGCAATTCCTTCAGTTGGCACAAAATCGCTATCCTCAACCTGTTTTATGGTTCTTACCAAGGATTTAAATGCACCATCTCTGTTATAGTTTGTAAGTTCCCTGTCTCTAAGTCTCGAGTCAATATATAATGCCCTATATTTTGGAATAAATATATTATTATCCACAATATCCGCAGCAGTAAAATCTAAATCATTTGCCATTTCTGCCAACAACGCAATACCATTATCATCCAGCCTTATAAGCTTGTTTGTTCCTACTTTTACAAAGTTTCTCTTTTCTCTGTAAGCTTTTAAAACTTCCTCTAACTCTTTCTTTGTAAATTCAGATGTATTAATATCAAAATGCAACATATTTTCTTTAACTGAAACATTTGCATTTAACTGAACCGAATCAACTATCTTAAACTTTCTTAATGCCTCCGATACATATACAGCACCAAATTGTTCAAACTGCTTCAAACCATATAATAATATTTCATATATTTCCTTGTCAGTATCTGCCACAAAATGACCTTCCCTTAACCCCTGCTCAAAGAAATTGTTTAAAAGTCGAATTAATGCATACTCCTTCTCATAATCTCTACATATTTCATTATTAAAACTATTTCTTCCAAATAATTCAAACTCTTTTCCATCGTACATAGTTTTAACATCACATATCAGTCGGTTTCCTGAAATGTCCATATAAAACTCACATGTTAAATCCAATGGCGCATACTTAGTTATCTGCGCACTATCCCCTTCAATGCTTATATATTCATATACTTTACTTAATACAGCATTACAAAATGCCGGCATATCCCTATTACTAAGCTCTAATACATTTTTATCATCAGCCATAATAAAATTTTGCAAAAAAACTCTCATTTTTTCTGAAAATTTATTATCTGTCACAAACATTTTATTATTAAAAATAACAAACAGCTTGCTATATCCTGCAACAAAAGTATCTATCCCTTTCAATTCAAGTCTGTATCCATTTGACCCAATCTTAGAAATATTAAGGTTAAGCTTTGGATTTTCCTCATATATTTCACATTCTCCTATGCTTTCAAATTCAACCTGTTCACCGGCATTTCTAATAAGATTAATTACATTTTCTATATCAGCACCTGCAATAATCATATATTTTTTATCATTTATGGAATGTCTGCTAAATACATCATTTTGTGATAATAATGAACCTTCCTTAATTTTGTTCAAAATAAAATCAAGCATAGGTCTGTAATTTTCATCAAAGGACTCTTTATTATGAATAATGGTTGTACCGCTTCCATATGTAAAAGCTTCTCCATTTTCAAACAATCTGTTAAATTCATATAAATCTTTTATAAGATATTTTTTCTTACCATTAACTATATGAATCTTCATTCTAAGCCTGTCAATATCTTCTTTCAATACAAGTTTGATTTTTACATCAACTGCACTTTTATTAATATTTCCAGGTAATGACCATTTTAAATAATCATTCAACATTCTTTTGGCATTAGTTGATGTGTATACAACTTTTTCATTACTAATAAGCTTTGCATCTATATGTTTCATTGCTATAGCTGCAATATGACTACACATAGACTTATTCTCTTTAAAATATCCACATACACAACCATATGATATCAATGAATTATTCTTCAATGTAAAACTTGCTTTTACTTTTGAATTACCGAATGTAATTTCACCACTTACAGAATCCTCCCCCTTAAATATACTTCTGTTAGGAAACAGCTTGATATTACCACTATTCACATAATCAATTGCTTTATTGTATTCTTCTTCACTTTTAGTGTATTTCTTGATTGTATCAATACCAAATGCCATATCCTGCCACCTTTCTAAAGGATTGTTCCTCCACCTGCAACATATTCGCCATCATACAATACCAATGCCTGTCCCGGTGTAGCTGCCCTTACCGGTTCTTCAAATATGCAAAGATATTTATCTTCATCTATTTTCTTGAGTCTACATTTTGTTCCTTTGTGACTATATCTTATCTTTCCAATAAAATCCCTGTCCTCATAACATTTATCTATTGCCATGAAATTAAAATCACTTACCATAACTTCTGTTCCGAATAAATCATCATTCTCGCCAATTACCACCTGATTGGTATCTTTTTTAATTTCGGTCACAAAAACCGGATGCCCCATTGACAAACCTAGACCTTTCCTTTGACCTATTGTATAATTAGTTATACCTTTATGTTTACCAAGAACCTTTCCTGTCACATCTACAAAATCACCTTGTGGAGGTAATTCTTTACCATACTTCTCAATAAACCGTCCGTAATCACCATCAGGAATAAAGCATATATCCTGACTGTCCGGCTTAGATGCAACAAATAAGCCTATATCTCCGGCAATCTTTCTGATTTCATCTTTTGTATATTCACCTACCGGCATCATCGTTTTTGCCAATTGTTCCTGAGTCAGATTATATAATGCATATGTTTGATCCTTGCTTCCTGTAATGGAATTTCTTATAGCATACCTTCCATTTTCCAATTTATCAATTCTGGCATAATGACCTGTTGCTATATAATCAGCACCGAATTCATCAAATTTATCCAATAATGCCTGCCACTTAACCTGTCTGTTGCACACATTACAAGGATTAGGTGTCCTTCCATTCATATATTCATTAATAAAATAATTTACAACTTTTTCATTAAATTCTTCTCTAAAATCCAAAACATAATGAGGAATACCCAATTTTTCTGCAACAGCTTTTGCATCTCTTATGGTTGCTTCCATATTTTCCTCACTCATACCCTCGACTGCTGTGTTCATAGTAACACCAATAACATCATAACCCTTTTCTTTTAACAAGTATGCAGCAACTGATGAGTCAACTCCACCGGACATACCAATTATCACTGTTTTATTAAGCATCATACGCCTCCTGTATTTTATCTAAAAACCATCTTTGATTATATCAAACAATCATACTATTTGTCACACTTTTTTTCTTATTTTCTGAAATTCGTAATTTAAATACTATCTCTTTAAGTTTGTTAATAGTATAATCAATTTCTTCTTTAGTATTCTTATGTGATAATGTAAACCTAACCGCCCCATTTGCTAATTCATCTGTTAAACCAATGGCTTTTAATACATGTGATGGTTCTTTTTCTGATGAAGAACATGCTGAACCTGATGATACACAGATGCCATCCTCAGACAACAACACAACTATACTCTGTCCTTCCACATTTTTAAAGCTGAAATTGATATTATTCGGAAGTCTTTTATATCTGTCTCCATTTATCCTGCAAAAAGGTATTTCTTTAAATATTCGTTTAATCATATAATCTCTTAATCTAATCTCATAGGCCATTCGATTTTGCATATTTAGATTTGATTCTTTAACAGCTTCAACCATACCAACTATACCCGAAACATTACTCGTTCCTGCTCTCTTTTTGTTTTCCTGACTACCACCATGCATAAACGGAACAATATCAAAGGACTTGTTTACATAAAGAAATCCGCAACCTTTAGGACCTCCAAATTTATGACTGCTTGCACTTAGTAAATCTATATTGCAATGCTTCACATCAATTGGAATATGCCCAAATGCCTGAACCGCATCTGTATGAAACAGTATTCCTCTCTCTTTTGCTATGGCTCCAATCTTATCAACAGGCTGTAAGCTTCCAACTTCATTATTTGCAGTCATAATTGATATTAATATGGTTTCCTTTCTTATAGCTTTAATCAGTTCATCGAGCTTTACAATGCCATTATCATCAACATCTATATAGGTGATGTCATATCCCTGACTTTTTAAAAATTTACAAGTATTTAGTATTGCATGATGTTCGATTTTACTTGTAATTATGTGATTGCCTTTGTTTTTCAAAGCATAAGCAACACCTTTCAATGCCCAGTTGTCACTTTCTGTTCCTCCACTTGTATAATATATTTCTTCTCTGCTACAATTTAACACACCTGCTATAATCTCTCTTCCTTCATCAATCACTTTTTGATTATTAAATGCAGGTTCATACAATCCTGACGGATTGGCAAAATCTATATCAAAATATCTTTTCATTCTATTTACAACCTCTTCACTTACAGGCGTTGTTGCTGCATTATCCAAATATATCATAATCTATGACACTCTCCTTTTATCATTTTTAGAAACTTTTTCATCCCACAATCATATAATGGTATTAATATTTTTTAACCTGAGGTTTTTATGAGTAAACACAAAGTTATTAAAGGCACTTTTATTCTTACCTTTGCAGGACTAATAACAAGAATAATAGGTTTCTACTATAGGATATTCCTTTCAAAGACTATTGGTGCAGAAGGAATGGGTTTATATCAAATGATTTTTCCAATATATGGTCTTTGTTTTGCTTTGTCAGTTTCCGGTATACAAACTGCTATATCTAAATACGTGGCTGCCGACAATGCAAAAAATAATAATTCAGGTATGATGGACACTTTAAAAGCTGGTCTCTATTTATCCATGATAATGTCTCTTATAACTGCTTTTACCTTATATCAGACAAGTGGATTTATAGCCTCTGAATTACTGGGAGACATAAGATGCCAAAGATTATTGCAATTAGCGTCTCTTTCCGTTCCTCTTGGTGCGCTACACAGTTGCATAAACAGTTATTATATTGGTCGACAGAAAACGTTTATACCTGGTTTTTCTCAACTTATAGAACAGGTTATTCGCGTGTTCTCTGTATACATAATAACCACCGTACTTATTTCTTCAGATGCATTTAAAGACAGACAAACACTTATGCCTGAATTAGCGGTTGTAGGACTTATATTAGGTGAAGCAGCCTCATCGATATTAAGTCTTTTGGCCATTTTGAATGAAAAAGAATTTATACTTTTCAAAAAATCAAGTACAAGCAAGCAATTACAAAGTAATATTCTTAGTATGGCTTGTCCGTTAACTCTTAACAGAGTTATTCTAAGTCTTATTACAAGCTTGGAAGCCATACTTATTCCACTTTTTTTACAAAAATATGGTTTAAGCAATAGTAATGCCATATCTGTATATGGAATTTTAACCGGTATGGCAATGCCTTTTATTTTCTTACCATCTACGCTTACTAATGCTATATCTTCAATGTTACTGCCTTCCATTTCAGAAGCACAGGCAAGCGGAAACCCAAAAAACATATCCTTCATATCAGAAAAATCTATTAAATATTGCCTTTCAATTGGAATTTTTTGTACCGGCTTCTTTGTGACATTTGGAGATGAATTAGGTATATTTTTATATAACAATTATGTTGCAGGTGCCTATATTACAATACTTGGATGGCTATGTCCATTTCTTTATCTTTGCTCCACACTTGCAAGCATCTCCAATGGTTTAGGACATACTAGAATTACTTTTAGAAATAATATGATTTCTACAATTACAAGACTATTATTTGTAGTTTTTGCAATTCCACAATTTGGAATAAAGGGATATTTATTTGGACTTCTATTCAGCGAAATTTTATGTTCTCTTTTACATATAGCATCACTGACAAAGGAGTGTAAAATCCACTATGATTTCACAGAATTTATATTAAAACCCATTATTGCTGAATTGATTTCATTGGGAGTATCTCTATTCACTTATACATTTGCAATGTCACGCTTTAATTTTAACAATATAATTAACATAATAATAGCCGGTATAGCAGGAGGAATAATCTACTTATTCTATCTTGCCACCGACTTAAAAAACACTATTTCGAAATGATATATTCATCATTCCCATCAATATTAATCTTATGAATTCTCACATTATATATTTTTTCCAAAACACCTTGTTCCATGATATCAGCCGGGGTTCCCGCTGATATCACCTAAACTTTCATTTGATAGGACAAAGCTTTACACCTGTACTGACAAAATTTTATTGTGTAACACCATTTGTCACATCAATAGTATAGCTTACAGGTCCTATATATTCACCATTTTCATCAAAATCATCTTCACTGTCATATACAAATGCAGTAAGTCTGATATGCTCAACCTCTTCATAATCACTTCCGGCTGTTAATTTAAATGAAGTGATAACAGTCTGTTCATTAATCTCTTCCATTAATAAATGGCTGTACCAATTCCCCGGAATCTGATGGATGTCATCATACATATAAACTTCAATATATTCCATAAATCTGTTAACATCATCAGGGTCTTTTATAATCTTTGAATACTCCCAACCTGTTTTTAATGTAATCTCAAGTTTATATCCAATCTTACAAGCTTCCCAACCTTCATATGATTCCCACATCGGTGACCAAATATCTCTAAGTGTTGTATTTGGCAATGTAGGTTCATTGGTTGGAAATATACCAAACTCTGCTATGTCTGTCTTTTCTACCCAAGGCTGGTCCCATGTTGTTACCAAAGGTCTGTCGCCTTCTACTGTATTGCAATAAATTCCAATAATTGGCACTGCAACTGTTGATACCTGTGCTTCTGTTTCAGATTCAGTTTCATTTTCAGCCTCTTTCTGTGTATCTGACACACTTTCTGACTGTTCTTCTGATTCATCCTTTATATCTTCTTCTTTTTCCCATTCCAATGCCGGAATTGAATCCGACACATTATCGCTTTCCTTACCGCAGGCAGTAAGCATTCCAAAACTTAGTAACATCAATGATAAATATAATTTTTTCTTCATAGTCTTATCCTCTCTTTGCCACAAAATTATAACACATAACTTATTTTTACACAACAAAAACGGCAAGTAATACAATGTATTACCTGCCACTTTACTATTCCTGTTTGTGTTTTTCCTTTAATATAATTACATTTTCATCAACCTGTTTCTTGTGTAACGGATACCAAAACCATAGAACCAGCGCCAATAATATAAACCCTATAGCCGGCAATAACGTAGAAATGTTAAAAATACCATTAAGTACTTTTTCTGTCTGTACCAAACCCTCTGCTGCTGCCACTGAATTGTAACCGATACCTGTAAGAAGCCATCCCGACAATCCTGCTGCCAAAGCCTGTCCCAACTTACGTGCAAATGAATACAGCGCATATACCGAACCATCCTCGCGAACACCATTTTTAATTTCAGAATAATCGATAACATCTGTAATTAATGCCCATGACACCATTGAAAAAACGCCCAAACCTAACCAGCATAACATCTGTACACCACAGTAAACCCAAACATTTTCAGGACGTATTACCCACAAAATAATCATAACTACTGCAGCAAATATATTAGATACTACAGAAATTTCTGCCTTACCAAATTTGTTTGCCAATGGTTTTGCCAATATTGCAGCCAAAATCATCCCCACCATCATTAATACTGTAGAGGCAGACTGTGCAGATGCGCTATTGTAATAATCCGGAAAAATATACGAAGCCATATTCTGCATTGTAAGCTGCGCAAGCAACATAACCACTGATGCAACTATAATTGAAATAAGCGCACGGTTTGTAAATGCATTTTTTAACATTTGACTCACCGAAGGTCCTTTCTCCTTATTTGCACTTTCATTTGACACAACTCTTTCTGTTACAAGCATGTAGCAAATTAAATAACATATTATTGCTAATATCGAAAATATTCCTGCTGCCAATGTCACTCTGGAACCAATTAATGTTTCCTTAATGGTACCATCTGCTAATGTTATTTTTTTATATGCTATTAACGGAAGCAATACCCCAATAACCATTCCTGCCAGCATTCCACCCATTGTACGAAATGTTGATAAGGATTGACGGTCACCAGGCTCAGCCGATATTGCAGATGCCATAGAACCATACGGAATATTAATGCCTGTATAACAAAATGACCCCCATAATAAATATGTTATTGCAAGATACGCAACCTTTCCCCCTGTTGACATATTAGCCAATCCATTCTGATACATAAGAAACGAGGTAAATGCAACCGGAATACACATACGCAAAATCCAAGGTTTAAATTTACCATTTGCAGTAACCCTACTACGATCGCACAAACGTCCCATAGCCACATCAGTAATTGCGTCTACAAAACGTGCCAACATCATAATCGTACCTATTGCCACTGCTGACACCCCCATTACATCAGTATAGAACTTTGTCAGCATCATTGTAGACAAGATGAATGTAAAGTCGTTGCCAAAATCTCCGAACAGATAACCCATCTTGTCCCTTATACCAAACGGTTTTACTTCTTTTTTTATACTCATAATCTTGTCCTTTCTCTAAATAATATGATTATTTTTGTTTATTTTTATTCTATCAACTGCAATTTTTTTTCGTGAGTATAATTTTTGGCTATATCAGCATAATTTTTACTATAAATATGTAAAAGGGGATATTGATGATGTCTTACGAAAAAATCCAGAATTTTAATACTAATTTTAAAGATGATGTTGTTTTAAATGCATATTCACTAGAACAGAGATACGCTTTAGAAAATCAACTAATGCAGGCTGTTTCCAGCGGTAAACTATATAATGCAGAAATGTTTTTTAACGAATTATCATCCATACAATTCGAAAAACGTTTGGACAACCCTGTACGCGATATGAAAAACTATGCAATTATTTTAAATACATTATTACGTAAAGCTGCTGAAAATGCTTCCGTTCATCCATTGCATATTAACCAGCTGTCAACACAATATGCCTTTAAAATCGAATCAATTAATTCTCAAGCTAGTTTCATGTCACTGTTAAAAGAAATGATTCGAAAATATACATTACTTGTAAAAAATCATTCCTTAAAAGGTTACTCAATGTATATCAGAAAGATTATTACCGCCATTAATCAGGACTTAACAGATGACTTGTCTCTAAAAGCCCTGGCTAAAGCTTTAAATGTTAATCCAAGTTATCTTTCCACATTATTCAAAAAAGAAACCGGCTTAACCTTAACAGAATTTGTAAATCAGAAACGAATAGAACATGCCTTACTGCTTCTCAATTCCACAGATATGCAGATTCAAACCGTTGCCCTGAACTGTGGTATACCTGATGTAAATTACTTCACCAAATTATTTAAAAAGATTGTCGGCAAAACACCAAAAGAATATCGTGAAATTATTACAAACAAAGAGTCATATGAAAGAGATTAAAACTCTTTCATACGACTCTTTATATTTAGACCTTAAAATTAAAATATCTAACTGTATTGTTATATGAAATTCCTTTAACTATTTTTTCAAGAACTTTATAATCTTCCGGGTATTCACCATTTTCTACCCAGCCTCCTATAAGCTCGCACATAATTCTTCTAAAATATTCATGCCTTGTATACGAAAGAAAACTTCTCGAATCAGTAAGCATACCTATAAAATTCCCAAGAAGTCCAAGACTTGCCAAGCTCTTCATCTGCTCTAACATACCTGATTTGTGGTCATTAAACCACCATGCACTACCCTGCTGAATTTTTCCTATTGCTGATGAATTTTGAAAACAGCCTATGATTGTGCCTATAGCCGCATTGTCTATTGGATTCAGCGAATAAATAATAGTCTTTGGAAGCTCGTCAGTTTCATCCAAGGCATTTAAAAAATCAGCAAGCTGTGATGAAGGTGTGTAATTGCTGATACAATCAATACCCGCATCCGGTCCAAGCTCCTTAAACATCCTTTTACTATTATCTCTCTTGACTCCATAATGAAGCTGCATTACCCAATTACGTTTATGATATTCTTTACCTAAAGCTATCATAAATGCCGTCTTAAACTTTGCCTCCGATACTTCATCAGGTATCTTTCCTGATAATCTATTAGCAAATATCCCTTCAATTTCTTCATTTGATGCCGGCATATACATTACATATGCCATACCATGGTCTGATACTGAACAGCCCATTGATACAAAGAAATCCATTCTATTTCTTAATGCTTCAATAAGTGATTCAAAGCTATTTATCTTTATTCCACTAACCTC
>CAZESO010000051.1:0-11710 GCA_964515325.1 uncultured Roseburia sp.
GTTTCCTTGTAGGCACGGATGATTATATAACTAAACCTATTGACGAAGAGGAAATGTTACTTCGAGTTAAGGCTTTACTACGTAGAGCTAAAATTGCAAACGAGCGCAAAATTGTCATAGGTGATGTTGTAATTGATTATGATTCTCTTACTGTTACTAAAAATGAAACTGTAATTGAGCTTCCGCAAAAAGAATTTTTGCTATTATATAAATTATTATCCTATCCGGGCAAGATTTTTACAAGAATACAGTTAATGGATGAAATATGGGGTGCTTCCTCTGAAACAGGATGGGAAACTGTAACTGTACACATTGGACGTTTACGAAAAAAATTCGAAGACTTCGAAGAATTTAGTATAGAATCAGTCCGAGGACTTGGATATAAGGCGGTAAAGAAGATATGAATAAACAAGAAGAAAGAAAGTATAGAATTTCATTAACCATAGCTGTTTCTTTGTATATATTTTCAATATTATTAATCACAAGCCTGTTTTCACTTTTGGGTGTAATTTTACTTGTGAATTATGATTTGATTAAAACCACAGATTCCGGTCTGACAAATTACAAACATGTCCTGAATTTTATGATTACAATCAATATTATTATAGGTTTATGCATTACAAGCTTTACCAGCCAAAGTGCATTAAAATATATTAATAGAATAATTAATCAAATGAACAGATTGGCATCAGGAGACTTTAAAGCCAGATTGTCTTTTGGAAAGCCTATGAGTAAACATCCTACAGTTATAGAGATTACTGATAGTTTTAACCGAATGGCAGAAGAACTAGATAATACTCAAATGCTTAGAAGTGATTTTATCAATAATTTCTCACACGAATTTAAGACACCTATTGTTTCAATAGCCGGTTTTGCCAAACTGCTAAAGCGCGGAAATCTCACCGAAGAACAAAGACAGGAATATTATGAAATTATTGAGCAGGAAGCTATGAGGCTTTCAGCAATGGCAACTAATGTTTTAAATATGACAAAAGTTGAGAATCAGACTATTCTTACAGATGTCACTTCATTTAATTTGTCTGAACAGATACGAGCAAGTGTTCTACTTTTAGAAAGTAAATGGAATATAAAAAATATAAATTTTAATTTGGAATTTGATGAATATAACATTGATGCCAATGAAGAATTGTTAAAACAAGTATGGATAAATCTCCTTGATAATGCAATTAAATTTTCAGACGAATATAGTGAAATTGATATAAAAATTATTGATAACATTGAATCGTACGAAATATCAATTACAAATTCAGGAGAAATTATTCCGGCTGATAGCTTAAATAAAATTTTTAACAAATTTTATCAGTGTGATGAATCTCATTCATCAGAGGGAAATGGTATAGGGCTGTCAATTGTAAAAAAGGTTATTGAACTGCACAATGGTAGAGTATGTGTAAAATCCGAAAATGGTTTAACCACATTTATTGTAAATATACCAAAATCTTTAAATTAATAGTATTAAACAAAAGGCGAACTGTTCACAAACAGTTCGTTTTTTGTTTAGTTTCAGTTTAGTTTTGATGGGTACATTATTCATAATAAGGGAGGATGATTTTATGACTGATTCAAAAAATAAGATTTTGTTTCTATATAATCCAAAATCTGGAAAAGCAAAAATAAGGAACTACCTGTCTGATATTATTGATATTTTTACAAGAGCAGATTATCAGGTTATGATTCATTCAACACAAGGTATAAATGATGCAAAAAAAATGGTAATAAATTGTGATAAAAAAGAGTTTGATTTTATTGTCTGCTGTGGTGGTGATGGAACTCTTGACGAAGTAGTTACAGGAATGATGCAATGTGAAGAAAAGCTTCCAATTGGGTATATTCCGGCCGGAAGCACCAATGATTTTGCCAAAAGTCTTGGAATATCAAATGATATGATAATTGCCACAAGTGATATTGTGTTTGGAAAGCTTTTTAGCTGTGACATAGGACGATTCAATGGTGATGCCTTTGTATATATTGCTGCATTTGGCATATTTACAGAAGTGTCTTACGAGACGGACCAGCATTTAAAGAATTCGCTCGGTCATATGGCTTACATACTAAAGGGTATTCAAAGTCTGACATCAATCAAATCATATAAAATGAAAATTGAATATGAAGACAAATGCATTGAGGATGATTTCATATATGGCATGATAACAAATTCATCATCCGTAGGGGGATTTAAAGATATTACCGGAAGTGATATAAAGCTTGATGATGGGGTGTTTGAGGTTACATTAATAAAAAAACCTACAAATCCAATAGAATTGCATAATATTATATTTTCAATCATGAATAAGAAAATGGATGCAAATTGTATCATCAATTTTAAAACTAATCATTTAGAAATAGAAAGTGTTGATGAGATTAACTGGACATTGGATGGTGAATTTGGCGGAACGCAAAAGAAGGTGGTTATTGACAATGTCAATAAAGCTCTTTCAATTATTGTCAAAAAATAAAACATACATGGAGGAATGATTATGATTAGATTATTATCTAAATTAAGAAGTCGTGATTGGGGCTGTGTAGCAATAGCAATAGTGTTTATCGTAGTCCAGGTATGGCTTGATTTAAAAATGCCGGACTATATGTCTGAAATCACAGTACTTGTGCAAACACCCGGTAGCGAAATGTCAGAGGTTTTAACGGCAGGCGGAAAGATGCTTATATGCGCACTTGGCAGTTTAATTTCAGCAATGGTTGTTGCTATTATGGCGTCAAGAATTGCCTCAGATTTTGGTGCAGATTTAAGAAAGCTTATGTTTTCAAAGGTGCAAAGCTTCTCCATGGAAGAAATCGGCAAATTTTCCACAGCCAGCCTTATAACTCGTACAACAAATGATATACAACAGGTTCAAATGCTTATTATAATGGGACTTCAATCAATTATAAAGGCACCGATTATGGCTGGTTGGGCTATTACTAAAATTGCAAATAAAAACACGACATGGACCATAACAACAGGCATAGCAATTGTTTTATTATTATTAATTGTAATTGTATGCGTTGTGGTAGTAATGCCGAAATTTAAAAAGGTTCAGGTTTTGACAGATAACATAAACAGAGTCACAAGGGAAAACCTGACAGGAATCAGAGTTGTTCGCGCATATAATGCCGAAAGCTATCAGGAAGATAAATTTGAAGCTGCAAATAATGATTTAACAAAAACTCATTTATTTACAAGCAGAGCCATGTCATTGATGATGCCATCCATTCAGCTGATAATGAACAGCTTAACACTTGCAATTTACTGGTTAGGGGCAGCTATGATTAATGAAGCAGAAATGATGGATAAAATAACTTTGTTTTCGGATATGATTGTTTTTACACAATATGCTATGCAGGTAGTAATGGCATTTATGATGCTTGTCATGATTTTCATGATATTACCAAGAGCTTCTGTTTCTGCAAAACGTATACTCGAAGTTTTAGATACCAAGCTTTCTGTTGTTGATGGTGAATTAACCACACCTGACACAAAAGAAACAGGAAATGTTGAATTCAAAAATGTTAGCTTTAAATATCCTTCTTCTGAGGAATATGCCCTTGAAAATATATCTTTCTCAGCGAAAAAAGGCGAAACGATTGCCATTATCGGCTCGACCGGTTGTGGAAAAAGTACTTTGATTAACTTGATTCCAAGATTTTATGATACTACTGAAGGTGAAGTACTTGTTGATGGTGTAAATATTAAAGAATACTCTCAAAAATCGCTTAGAAATAAGATAGGATATGTATCCCAAAAAGCAATATTATTCTCCGGAAATATATTTGAAAATATAGCTTATGGTGATAATGGAAGAGTTAACAGACCAAAGTCTGATGTAGTAGAATCAGCTTATACAGCTCAAGCAGCGGAATTTATCGAAAAACTTCCTGATGGATATGAATCATATGTTGCACAGGGTGGTTCTAATTTCTCTGGAGGTCAAAAGCAGAGATTATCCATAGCCAGAGCAATATGCAGGCGACCTGAAATGCTTATATTTGATGATTCTTTTTCAGCTCTTGACTACAAAACAGACAGAGTTTTGCGAAATCAGCTTAATAAGGATTGTAAGGATTCAACCAAGATTATAGTTGCACAGCGCATTGGTACAATTCGTGACGCTGATCAGATTATAGTGTTAGAAGATGGAAAGATAGTTGGAAAAGGAAAGCATACAGAGCTTATGAACACTTGCGAAACATATAAACAAATTGCATATTCTCAGCTTTCGAAGGAGGAGTTGGCATAATGGAAGGAAGAAGAGGACCTGGCGCACCAGGAAAGAAATTTGAACAATCCAAGGATTTCAAAGGTACATGGAAAAAACTTTTGGTTTATTGCAAAAAATACTGGACTATGATGATTATTGCAATAATTGGTGCCTGTATAGGCACAATTCTTACATTACTTGGACCTGATAAATTATCAGAAATGACTAAAGTAATTACAGAAGGTTTGATTACAGGTATTGATATGGATGCAGTATCAAAAATAGGTTTTACACTTGTCGCCTTTTATGCTACAAGCGCCATATTATCTGCAATTCAGCATCTTATAATGGCAAATGTGACTCAGGGGGTGTCAAAGAGATTACGAAGTGATATATCCAAAAAAATCAACAGATTACCTATGTGGTATTATAACCGCACCACAACAGGCGATGTATTATCCCGAGTAACAAATGATGTTGATACTATTGCTCAATCGTTAAATCAAAGTATTGGTACTTTAGTATCAGCTGTGACATTGTTTATCGGTTCAATAATTATGATGCTTAAAACTGATGTAACAATGACTGTCGCTGCGATATTTTCAACATTAATAGGCTTTATTCTGATGATGTTTATAATGGGACGTTCGCAGAAGTATTTTTTTGAGCAGCAAAAATCTTTGGGTTCCTTAAATGGTCATATCGAAGAAACATATTCAGGACATACGGTTGTTAAGGCATACAACGGAGAAGAAAAGGCAGAAATGCTTTTTGACGAAATGAATAATAATTTAAGAGAAAGCGGTTTTAAGGCTCAATGTCTTTCAGGTATGATGATGCCTCTTATGGGCTTTATAGGTAATTTTGGCTATGTTGTTGTATGTATAGTCGGTGCAATGCTTACAATGAATGACAAGATTGGCTTTGAAGTGATTGTTGCATTTATGATGTATGTAAGATATTTTACTCAGCCATTGTCGCAGATGGCACAGGCTGCCCAATCATTACAGTCGGCGGCAGCAGCAGGAGAGCGAGTATTTGAATTTCTTGAAGCTGAAGAGATGGCAGATGAAAGCGAAAAAACTAAAAAGCTTACAAATGTCAATGGTGATGTTGAATTTAAACATGTAAAATTCGGTTACGAAGGAACAGATAAAATTATTATTCACGATTTTAATGCAAAGGCTAAAGCCGGACAAAAAATTGCAATAGTCGGACCTACTGGTGCAGGAAAAACAACAATTATTAACCTGCTTATGCGATTCCATGAACTGGTTGATGGAGAAATATATATAGACGGAGTGCCAATAAGTCAATTGAAACGAGAAGATGTACATTCACAGTTTTGTATGGTTTTACAGGATACATGGTTATTCGAAGGAACTGTAAGGGAAAACCTCATATATTGCTCTGAAAATGATAATGAAGAGAAAATGAAGGAAGCCTGCAAAGCAGTTGGTTTAGACCATTTTATACGTTCATTGCCAAATGGTTATGATACTGTTTTGGATGATCAGATTAATTTATCTCAGGGTCAGAAACAACAATTGACCATCGCAAGAGCTATGATAGCTGATAAACCAATGTTAATCCTTGACGAAGCTACAAGCTCTGTAGATACAAGAACAGAACTAAAAATACAACAGGCCATGGATAAGCTTATGGAAAACAGAACTTCTTTCGTTATCGCTCATAGATTGTCTACAATCAAGGATGCAGATTTGATTCTTGTTTTAAAGGATGGCGACGTCATAGAAAGTGGCAATCACGAAGAATTACTTACAAAAGAAGGTTTTTATAGCGAATTGTATAATAGCCAGTTTGAACAATCAGCATAGGAGGTAAATGATGAAATATCGTTATATAACAATAGAAAGAGAATATGGCTCAGGTGGAACACAGATAGGAAAGGAAGTTGCAAATAAGCTTGGGATTGCCTGCTGTACAACTGATATTTATGAAAAGGTTGGCGCAGAATTAGGTATTACAGCTGAAGAGGTTGCAAAACGAGAGGAGAGCACAACTAATAGTTTATTATATTCCCTGGCAATGCTTGCCGGAGCGCAAAATGGTAATGATAATATATTATCTACTGAACAAAAGATTCATCTTGTAATGCAAAAAGAAATTCAGAATATAGCAAACAATGGTCCGTGCGTATTTGTTGGACATTGTGCCATGGAAGCATTAAAAGATAGAACTGATGTATTAAAAGTATTTATTCGTGCTGATAACACATCTAAAATATTAAGAATCTATGATGAATATGGTATTCCTAAGAATATTGTCGAAAAAACGAAGGATAAGTTTGACAAGCGCAGAAGAAATACATTTCATTCATATACAGCAAAGAAATGGGAAGACCCTGCTAATTATGAACTGATTTTGGACAGTGGAAAATTAGGCATAGAGAAATGTGTTGAAATTTTAGTTGGTCTTATGAATTAAGGAGAAAAAAATGTTCGGTACGATTATTTGTAATAAAAAAGAACTAACACAGGAGGAACAAAACAAATATCAGGCTGCATATTGCGGGCTATGCAGGGCAATAAGGGATAAATACGGACAACTTGAACGAATGACATTAAACTATGATATGACATTTTTAGCATTAATGTTAAATGGTTTATATGAGGAGTGTAATGAAAATATAGATATTCGTTGTCCGGTTCATCCCTTAAAGAAAAGATATGTTCTTAATAATAAATACATTGATTATGCCGCAGATATGACCATTCTTTTAAGCTATTATAAATGTCTTGACGATTGGAATGATGAATCAAAAAGAACAAGTAAAGCTTTTGCAGGTATATTAAAGAAGCATATGACAGAAATAGAAAAAAATTACCCAAGACAATCTGAATGTGTAAAGAATAGCTTAAAAAAGATTGAAGAACTGGAAAAAACACCAAACAGTATGCCTGATGATATTGTGAATTATTCAGGTACAATGTTATCAGAAATATTTGTGTATGAAGAAGATTTTTGGAGTGATTCATTACGAAGCTTTGGATATGAGTTAGGACGATTCATATATCTTATGGATGCCGTTGTTGATTACTATAAGGACATAAAAGAGAATAATTATAATCCATTACTATATATGAATAAACAACCAAAGGATATTGAACCCTTATTAACTCAAACAATTGGAAATGCCACAAATTATTTTGAAAAACTGCCTATAATTCAAGATGCCGGAATAATACGAAATATTTTATATGGAGGCGTATGGCAAGCATTTTATAAAACCATAAATGGAAAGGAAGAAAAAAATGGTAAATGATCCATATAGCGTACTTGGAATATCAAGAGATGCAAGTAAAGAAGACATAAAAAAAGCATATCGAAAAAAGGCTAAAGAATATCATCCTGACCTGCATCCTAACGACCCAAAGGCAGCTGAAAAAATGAACGAGATAAATACTGCATACGATATGCTTACCAATCCGGAAAAGTATCAAAAGCAGACCCAAAGTAATTCTTATCAAAATTATTCAAATACCAATAATACTTACAACAATAATTCAAGTAACAGCTACGGAGCCGGCGATGGTTATTATGAGTTTAATTTTGAAGAAATATTTGGATTCGGTTCAAGAGCCGAACCGCTTCAAAAGCCGAGCAAAGAGCCTTCTGACAATCAATATATAAGGAGTGTCATAGATTATATATGCGCAGGCAGCTATGGAAATGCAATTAAAATACTGGATAACATTGTAAGTACTGAGAGAAATGCCAGATGGCATTATTTAAACGCACTTGCAAATCATGGTTTAAATAATGAAATACGTGCTTTTGAAGAAATTGAAAAAGCGATACAAATGGAACCAAATAATCAAACGTATATTAAAGCATATAACAGTATAAGAAGAGTAGGTAATGCATACAGTACCGCCAGCGAAAGTTATAGAAGCGCAGTAATGGATATGAATACAATTTGTTTAAGATGTATGGCTTTACAATGCTTCTGTACATTCTGCAAATGTTGTTAAAATAACGAAAGGAATATGAATAATATGGGAAAAGTAATAGGAATTGATTTAGGAACAACAAACAGCTGTGTAGCAGTTGTAGAAAATGGTGAACCGGTAATAATCCCAAGCAATACCGGTTCAAGAACAACGCCAAGTGTTGTTGCTTTTACAAAGAATGGAGAGAGACTTATTGGTGAAGTTGCAAAAAGACAACAGGCAACAAACAGTTCAAGAACAATATCATCTGTAAAAAGGCATATGGGAACTGACTGGCAGTTAAATATTGACGAAAAAGAATACAAGCCTCAGACAGTCAGTGCAATGGTACTTATGCAATTAAAGAAAGATGCAGAAGCTTTTATTGGCGAAACTGTAACTGATGCAGTTATAACGGTTCCTGCATATTTTAACGATGTTCAGAGACAGGCAACTAAGGATGCCGGAAAAATTGCCGGATTAAATGTTTTAAGAATCATAAACGAGCCAACAAGTGCTGCTCTATCATATGGTCTTAATCACGGAGAGTCACAGAAGGTTATGGTGTATGACCTTGGTGGTGGTACCTTTGACGTTTCAATTATTGAAATATCAGACGGAGTAATAGAAGTTATGGCAACTGCCGGCGATAATCACCTTGGTGGTGATGATTTCGACGCAAGAATTGCTGAATGGATTGTTAATGAATTTCATCAGCAGCATAATGTAGATTTAACCAAGGATATCACAGCATATAATCGTGTAAAAGAGGCAGCAGAAAAGGCTAAAAAAGAATTGTCTTCAGCTGAATTTACTAATATTAATTTACCATATCTTACACAAGCAAATGGTGAACCTGTTCATTTGGATATTAATCTTACAAAGGCTAAATTTAGAGAGCTTGTAGACGATTTAGTAGAGCGTACTGCAATACCTGTTAGAAATGCATTACAGGATGCAGGGATAGCAGCATCAGAATTAGGAAGAGTTTTATTGGTGGGAGGTTCAACCCGTATGCCGTTTGTTCAGGAAAAGGTTAGAAGCTTAACAGGTAAAGAACCATCAAGAAATATTAATCCTGATGAATGTGTAGCTATGGGCGCTGCAGTATTAGGAAATACTTTATCCGCAAATTCTTTGGTAAAAGCAGGACCGGGCAGTGATATATTATTACTTGATGTCACTCCGATGAGTCTTTCAATAGAGACTGTGGGTGGTGTGGCAACAAGACTTATTGAACGAAATACAACATTACCAACAAGATTTTCAAAGGTATTCTCAACAGCCGCACCTTATCAAAGCAGTGTAGAAATTCATGTTCTTCAGGGAGAACGACCAATGGCTAAAGACAATAAGCAGATTGGAAACTTTAAATTAAAGGGCATCAGAAAGGCACCTGCCGGAGTACCACAAATTGAAGTTACCTTCGATATTGATACAAACGGAATATTAAAGGTTTATGCCAAGGACTTGGATACAGGAAAAGAACAGTCTATTACAATCACTGCCGATGACAGAATGTCAGATGCTGAAATAGAACAGGCAATGCGTGATGCAAGAGAATATGCAGGACAGGATTCATTGCGAGTACAAGCCTTGGAGCTTTTAAATGAGTCAAATTCGTTATATGCCAAGGTACAGCAGTCATTGAAAAATGCCGGTAAGGAGCTTGACAAGAATGAAAAGAAGCAAATAAAAAATGATGCGGCTGATTTGCAGCGATATATTTCAAAGTTCCGTGTGGATACTGTAACACAGGCTGAAATAGATAATCTCAAGAGCGCTAAAGAAAAATTAGAAAATTCAAGCGCACATTTATTGTCTAATTGGTAAGGAGGTATAGCATGAAAGATAAATTTAACAGATTTTTTCAAGGCAGATACGGAATGGATGAACTTGGAAAAGTATTGATGATTTCCTGCACCGTAATATATTTTATAGCAGCAATTGCAGGTAGTTCGTTATTTGCTACAGTGGCTATGCTCGGCTTGTTTTATGAAATATACAGAATGATGTCCAAAAGACATTATGACAGAAGTGAAGAAAATAAGCTTTATCTAAAATATAAAAAATTATGGAAATTAAGATATGACGAAAGAAAAACTTCACGTATTTTTATTTGTAAAAGCTGTGGTCGATTCATTCGAGTTCCAAAAGGTAAGGGTAAGATTGAAGTAACATGTCCTACATGTGGTCATAAAACGATTAAAAGAACTTAAACACAAAAGGGGTAAGAAAATGGATAAAAAATTCAAACAACAGCTATTTTTAGTAGCATTTGGTATTATATTATTTGCAGCATTAATGAATCTTGGTGCTGTTATGAAATTTTTAGGTAAAGGCATAGATATTATATTTCCTATATTGGTTGGATTTTTAATAGCTTTTGTATTAAATGTACCAATGAACGGTTTTGAGAATTTATTTGATAAGATTACCAAAAAAACAAAAAAGAAGCCAAAGAAAAAAAGAATTCGTTTTTTAAGTGTTTTATCAACATATTTATCGATACTTTTATTTATTATACTGATAGTAACCCTTGTTATTCCGGCTTTGGTTTCGTCTGTAACTAATATTTATAATTTGGTTGTTGACAAATTCCCTATTTGGGTAGAATATTTGAAACAATATGACATCGATACGGAACAGCTTATAAAATGGTTTGAAACCTTTGATTTAAAGTCTTTTATAAAAAATATCAGTATAGGTGCCGGCTCAATGCTTTCAGTTGCAGCCAAATTTGTTTCAAACATTTTTTCAGGCTTTGCAACCTTCAGTATTGCTTTGATAATATCTATCTACGCCTTATTATATAAGGATGAATTACTTAGACAATGTGATAAGCTTGCATCTTCATTTATTAATGAGAAAGTATACAAATATACTAAGCATATTATAGATTTATTAAATAAAACATATGCAAACTTTTTGTCCGGCCAATGTCTTGAAGCTTGTATATTAGGGATATTAATGTTTGTTGTACTTAGTATATTTAGAATTCCATATGCCGGACTTATCGGTGTGCTTGCGGCAGTAACGTCATTTATTCCTTATATTGGAGCAACATTTGCATGTATACTTGGAACCTTTCTCGTTTTAATAACAGAACCTCAAAAAGCTGTGTTATGTCTTATTGTATATTTGGTTACACAATACATAGAAAATCAGTTTATTTATCCTCATGTTGTGGGTACTAGCGTTGGTTTGTCACCGCTATGGACATTGGTTGCTGTACTTATTGGTGGTGAAATGTTTGGATTATTTGGAATGATTTTCTTTATTCCTCTTATGGCTGTGATATTCCAGTTACTCAGAGAATATACAACCAGGAGATGCATACGAAAAAGTTAAGAGTGATAATCCCATTCACTTTGCGAATTGAAGATAATTATAAAAAAAACTTGACATCGCATTTTCCATATGTTACTATGTCTTAGTGTGCCGCACAATGAGGTTATAAGTATGCATTTTTTTAAGAAATGTATCACCGAAGTTGGCGAGTAATGTTCAATTATTATTGAATGAATAGGAGGTGTGCAG